>JAXHTS010000022.1:0-10056 GCA_034190085.1 Spirochaetota bacterium | reverse complement strand
CTTGGAATTCCTTGCATAGAGCTTGGAATTCCTTGCATAGAGCTTGGAATTCCTTGCATAGAGCTTGGAATTCCTTGCATAGAGCTTGGAATTCCTTGCATAGAGCTTGGAATTCCTTGCACAGAGCTTGGAATTCCTTGCACAGAGCTTGGTATTCCTTGCACAAAGCTTGGTATTCCTTTTGTTGATTTGGAAAAAGGAGCTTATCCTACTGCATGGAAAACCTGGCCTGCTCTGATTCAAGATTCAAATTATTAGAAATTAAGCTACATGTTTATTCTCATACCGCTTTTAGTTGCGCCAGTTCAGATTATGAAGTAATAAAATCTCAACCAATTATGGATGATATGCCGTGAGAGGAGAGAAGCAGTTAATTACTCGATTTATAATAGTAAGGATGAAGGAGATTCAAGGATGGCGAAGGATAGACAGAAAAAACGGGTTGATTTTATAGTAATGAAAGCGCTGAATCATTTGACGTAATTGAGAATATATCTCTAAGATGAAGTAATGTATAATAATCTTAAGGGATGGCTATTCCCCTAGCTGAATTATACTATGAATAAATACATCTTAATTCCCATTTCAAATAACAGATATAAAATCAAGACTCAATCCTTGATCTTTACCAAGCAGCATGCCCAGAAGATTAAAGGCTGCTATTGGAGTAAGACTCAAAAATCATGGGTGATCCCACAATCTGAAGAAGCCAAAAAGCAGATTGAAAACCTATTTAATACAGAGGTTAAAGTTAATAAATATAAACAGAACCTGAATACAAATGATAAAGAGAGAATTGAAACAACAGAACATCAAGATATAAAAAGAGTTCAAAACCAAAATACTAAATATGTTAATCTTCCAAAAGAATATACAGAAACATTAAAATTAAAAAGGTACAGCAGGAATACTATTAAATCCTATATCTCACATTTTAATCAGTTTTTAAATTTCTATAATAATTATGATCCTAAAGATATTACTGATGAACAGATACGTGAATATCTTCTGTACATAATAAATAATAAAGATATTTCATCTTCATATCAAAATCAGGTTATAAATTCTATAAAATTTTATTATGAAAAAGTACTGGGAAGACCCACAAGTAAATACTATTTTCAGCGCCCTAAAAAGGAAAAGAAACTTCCAATTGTCCTAAGTGAAGAGGAAGTGGGATCAATCTTAAAACAGATATCAAACCTGAAACATAAATGTATTATATATTTAATATACTCTGCTGGTCTAAGGTTAAGCGAGGTAGTGGATTTGAAAATCACTGATATTGATTCCAAAAGGAATATAATAATTATTAGAGACGCCAAGGGGAAAAAGGACAGAATAAGCCTGCTGTCAGAGAAAGTTGTAGTTTTGTTGAGACGGTATTATAAAGACTATAGACCAAAAGAATGGCTTTTTGAAGGACAAAATGGGGATAAATATAGCGTGAAAAGTGTTCAGACTATTTTTAAAAATGCATTATTACAAACAGATATTAAGAAAAAAGCCACAATTCATACATTAAGACACAGTTTTGCGACCCATTTGTTGGAAAGGGGTACAGACCTGAGATATATCCAAGAAATTCTTGGTCATAAAAGTTCAAGAACAACAGAAATATATACACATATTACAAAAAAAGGGTTGGATAAGATTAAGAGCCCTTTAGATGATATGCAAATAGATGATGAATAAGTGAATGAGATAATGACACTTACTGCGTTTACACCACCATATACAGGGTGTAAACGCAGTTAATACCAAAGATAGGTGATGTAAACGCAATATTGCGTTTGTCCGGATGTTGTGTGACATGCCGAGGTGGACAAAAACAGTTATGATTAAAATGAAAAGAAGAAATAAAAACTCGCCCGTCAAGAATGCTCGCCATCCTTGGCTCGCAAGAAAAAATATGAATTGGAAATACTAATGGCTAAAAAAGATTATACAAATTGGGATAGAAACGACTTAATCAAAGAAATTGAACAACTTCGTAAACGTAAAAAGTATGGTCTTGTTTGGGAAGATAAACCGGAAAATGTTGTTGAGCAATGCAAAACTGAATTACCGGTTTTGGAAGAAGTGAAAAGTAAAGAGATAATCACCGACCCCGAAAAGCCAATAAATTTATTAATTGAGGGTGACAATTATCATGCCCTTTCGGTTTTGAATTACACGCACAAGGGTAAAATTGATGTGATTTATATTGATCCGCCGTACAACACGGGAGCAAAAGATTGGAAATATAATAATGACTATGTAGATAACAACGATATGTTTCGTCATAGCAAGTGGATTTCTATGATGAATAATCGTCTTAAACTTGCTAAGAAATTATTAAAAAGAGATGGGGTTCTAATTTGTGCAATTGATGATAATGAACAAGCACATCTTGGGGTATTACTTGAAGAATTGTTTCATGGCTTTGAAATACATTGCATTACTATTATTCATAATCCTGGTGGAGTTCAAGGAAAAAATTTTTCTTACAATCATGAATATGCGTATTTTATTTTTCCGAAAGGGTTTAAAAAAATTGGTTTGCAAAATCGTGAAGATAATCCTGACACGAGACCATTACGAGATGTTTCAACTGGTGATCATTTAAGAACTGCTGCAAAAAATTGTTTTTATCCAATATATGTTAAAAATGACAAAATAATTGGTTTTGGTGAAGTGTGCAAAGACGATTTTCATCCAGAATCTGCCAATATATTAAGAAAGGATGGAGTCCTTGAAATTTATCCTATTGATCCGTCCGGAAACGAAAGAAAGTGGGTATTTGCGAGACAATCGGTTGAAAGCATAAAAGATGAACTAACTATTGAGTACAATAAAAGAAGAAAAATATACGATGTTATAAGAAAAAAAACACGATTCAATTACAAAACTGTTTGGGATAATAAACTTTACAATGCAAATCTTTTTGGCACACAACTTTTATCAAAGATAATTTCAACAAAGTTTCCTTTCCCAAAATCTCTTTTTGCAGTCAAAGAGTGTATAAGTGCAACAATTCATAAGAACAACTCAATTATTTTAGATTATTTTGCGGGATCAGGTACAACTGCTCATGCGGTTTTAGATTTAAATAAAGAAGATGGGGGAAATAGAAAGTTTATTCTTTGCACTAATAATGAATTAAATGGCGAAGAAAAAGAACTCAGAGAAAAGGGATTAACAGAAAAAGAAATACAATCCCACGGAATTTGCCAAGCAGTTACTTATCCTAGGGTTAAAAAAGTTATTGAAGGCTACGCAGATGTTGACGGTGTTTCCGCAAATCTAAAATATTATAAAACTGCCTTTGTGCCAGCCGACCTAACAGACAAAAACAAAATCGCCCTAACCGAAAAAGCAACAGAAATGCTTTGTGTAAAAGAAGATACTTTTGAAGAAGTAAAATCAACAAAGCAATACAAGATTTTCCGAAACAAGAAGCGATATACTGGAATTGTTTTTGATCATCAAGCGATAGATGATTTTAAAAAGGAAATCGCTAAAATTGACGGCAAATTTAGTCTTTATATTTTCTCGCTCGGAGATGATACTTTTGACGAGGAGTTTGAAGATATGAAGAAAAAAGTGAAATTATCACCAATACCGGAAGCGATACTCCGCGTTTATCGCAGAATATTTAAATAATTGGAAAAACTATGCAACTAAAAGATTATCAAAATACGGCTATAAAAAAACTTCTCACCAGAAGCAAGGAATTGCTGGCTCAAAGTGGCGAGAAGAAAGTTATTTTCAAAGCTCCGACTGGATCAGGTAAAACCATAATGACGGCGGAATTTTTGAAGCAACTTATTGACGACAAAGAAATTAAAACCCCGCTTTCATTTATTTGGACTGCTCCAAGAAAACTACACACGCAAAGTAAGGAAAAGCTGGAAAAATATTATGAAGATACAAGGGCTTTGGAGTGTTCCGACTTTGAAGATTTGACCGACAAGCAGATTGGCGAAAATGAAATTTTGTTTTTGAACTGGGAAAGTATAAACAAAAAAGACAAAAACACGATTGTAAAAGAAAATGAAAAAGAGTTTTATCTCGGCAAGATTGTTGAGAATACAAAGGAAGAAGGACGAGAAATCGTTTTAATTATTGATGAAAGCCACCACCATGCGACAAGCGATATTTCACAAAATTTAATTTCCGACATTGCTCCACGACTGACAATTGAAGTTTCGGCTACTCCTATCATTTCAAATCCCGATGAGATTGTTTCTGTTCCTTTGGAAGAAGTAAAGCTGGAAGGGATGATCAAAAAATCAGTTGTCTTGAATCCAAACTTTAAAAATGTTTTATCTGGCGACAGTTTAAAAACCAATCTGGCTGACGGAACAGATGCGATGGTATTGGAAGAAGCACTCAAGAAACGAGAAGGAATTGCCAAAGCCTACAAAGAAGCTGGAATTGATATAAACCCGCTTTTACTTATTCAATTACCAGACCGAAAAACACAAGCGGAAGATCAAGTTAAAAATGATGTTATGCGTATTTTGAAAGATAAATACGGAATGACGACAGAAAACGGAAGATTGGCGATTTACTTATCAGAAGAAAAGGAAAATCTTGAAAATATTGCAAAAAACAATCACGAAACCGAAGTTTTGATTTTCAAACAAGCAATCGCCTTGGGCTGGGATTGCCCTCGCGCTCAAGTGTTAGTGCTTTTCAGGGATTGGAAAAGTCTCACATTTTCGGTCCAAACAATTGGGCGAATTATGCGCATGCCCGAACCCGACGCTGGACACTACAAACAAGAAATCCTGAATCATGGTTTTGTGTTTACAAACCTTGCTGATATTGAAATTAAGGAAGACATAGCAAGAAGCTATGTAACGATTTATACCAGTCAAAGAATAGAAAATTACAAACCGATCAAACTCGAATCAGTTTATCGTTTACGCCAAAGAGAAAAAACTCGTTTAAGTCCTAAGTTTATCAATATTTTCTTGGACGAGGCTAAAAAATACGATCTTGAAAAGAAAATTGAAACCAAAGGGCAAAAACTGGAACTGTCTTTAATTTCAGATTATGAAGCAGAAGGAGTTGATAAACTAGCAAATGCAGAAATCAAAGGCGAAGCCAAAATCAACACCGAAAATGAAGCTGATTTACAAAAGCTTTATGACTTTTTTATTAAAAATAATCTTTCTCCATTTTATCCCGAAGATCGCTCGATCGGCAGGTTAAAAGAAGCGATTTACTATTTCTTTAGAATGCATTTCGGTATGGAATACACCGATCGTTTTGCTGAAATAATCAATATCGTTTTAAGCCCGAAAAATAGTCAGCATTTTGTAAATGTCATTGATAGCACCAAAGAAAAATACATTGCCGAAACTCAAAAACGAGAAGCGGAATTGCAAAAATCAGAAGATTGGGAATTGCCTGAAATGTTGAATTTTGGCGGAAACTTCACGGAGCTTAAAACCGAATTATCAGCAATGAAACCGTTTTATTACGACAACAAATGGAAAACCGAAGAAGCATTTATTAAATTTATTGAAAAATCAGAACAGATTGATTGGTGGTTTAAAAATGGCGACCGAGACACTACATTTTTTGCCGTGCCCTACATTGAGAATGGAGAGCAGAAACCTTTTTATGTTGATTTCATTGTGAAATTTAAAGACGGAAAAACTGGTTTGTTTGATACGAAAAGCGGAAACACAATCAAAGACGCACGAGAAAAAAGCGATGGATTGCAAGAGTACATAAAAAAGCACAAAAACATTTCCGGCGGAATTGTGGCAAATACAAATTCCAAAGATTTTTCCGGTCGCTGGATGTGCTACAAGGGACAAGGAACAGAGCTTAATCCCGATGACTTTTCTAACTGGGAATTATTGGAAATATAATTATGAGAATTAAATATCTTACAATTCGGAATTTTCGAGGCATAGATAAATTAGAAAATTTAGAAATTTCTAATTTGAATACTTTTGTTGGAAAGAATGATGCTGGAAAATCAGCAATTCTTAGAGCGTTAGCGTGTTTTTTTGATGTGAAGAAATTTGATACAAAAGATGTTTTTAAAGGGAAACAAGATGACGACATAACTTCCATAGAAATATCTTTTGAGCCGTCAGTTGAAATTGATGATCTTGCCTTAGATAGCAAGAAACTAATTACAATCAAAAAAGATTTTGTTGTCGTCAATGGTAAAGCAAAACCTACTGAATATTACCTATCAAATGACTACACTGATGAAAAGTATCAAAACCTTTGGAATAAAAAAGAGCAAGATTTGAATCAAATTATCTCTAATCTTGGAGAAGAACCCAATAAATCAGGGCGAGGCAAGAAAAATATAATCAGAATAGAGCAAATTAAAACAGCACTCACAAGCAATGATAGAGCAGACGCTTACCACGAGCTAGAAGATTTTTTGAAAAATATTGAAAAAACCTACGAAATAAGTTTACCTGAATACTCTCTTTTTGATGCCGAGCAGGATTTGAATATTGAAGCCACAAATTTTCAATCTCAATTTAAACCGATTATTTCAGCATATTTTGAAACAACAAAAGATAAAACCGCAGAAATCGAAAAGGGTCTTAAAAAAGACTTGGCGACTGAGTTTGAAGAAATTAGAAAATACATGACAAAAAATGTTTCTGGGCTTAAAAAACTTAACCCAACAACGGATTTTGATTGGTCCAAATCACTAAAAAAGTTTGACTTAAATTTGGAATTTGAGGGACAAAATTTTGATGTTCCAATTTCACACAAAGGCACAGGCTTTAAAAGACTGTTGATGGTTGCGTATTTTGAATATTTAGCAAACAAGAAAAACATAAAAAATCAAATTTTTGCTATTGAGGAGCCAGAAACATACCTACACCCCTCCGCACAACAAGATCTTTTAAACTCCATTATTAGAATTTCGGAAGATTCACAGTTTTTTCTAACAACGCATTCGCCGGTTTTTGCTGGAGCAACTGACGGGAAAAACTCGATTTTAGTTACAAAAGATGAGTTTGGCATATCTCATTATTCAAGAGAAGAACAAAATATTATTGATCAAATTATAAATGAATTGGGAATAAGACCTGATTATAATCTTTTAAAAGAGATTAAATATTTGATTTTTGTTGAGGGTGTAGATGATATTCACTTTCTAAAAACATACGCAAAAACCGTGCTCGATAAAGATTTGGAAAATGACAAGATACTTTGTGTTATTGGTGGTGGTGGATCATTAAAAAATTATGCTGATCTTAATTTATTTAAGAAGTTAAAAGGCAATAATTTTTATTCCGTCATGGTTGACGGCGATGATCAGTCAAACGGAAAAGGTAAATGGTGCGAAAGAATAAAAGCAAAATGTGATGAAGACACAGCGGATTTTAAAAAATTAAGTAAAAGAGAAATAGAAAATTATTGCCACCCACAAGCAATATGTAGAAAATGCACGGACTTAGATATAACAAAAATCGCTATTCAAGATGAGACTGATGTTGCAAAGCATCTGAAAGAAATTGGATTGGTAAAGAATTTTAAAAATGATTTGAATGTTGAAGTTTTTAATGAAATGACAAAAGAAGAGTGGAAGAAAACGGATTCAAATAATGAAATCAAAGAATTTATAGAAAATATTTATAGGAGAATAAATTAAAACGCCTACGCACATCCGTGTGCTTCGGCGAAGAAAAGACGGGCGAGTTTTAAAGATGAAGAAAGAAACAGTTTTTAGAACAATGTCCACCTCGGCACGATCACACAACAGCGGCTATGCGGTTCGGGCGGAGTACCGCCCTCTCCCAAATTGCCCTACGCTACGCTTCGGGCAACTTCGCATAGCCGCGGAACGTTAGCCACAATTAACCAAAACAGATAAATCATGGATATATTAAACATTATCGTTGGACTTTTTATGATTGGCATAGGATTTTTAGTTAAATCTACTCCCAGTTTGATAGCAGGATATAATACAATGTCCGATGACAAAAAGAAAAATGTTGATATTGTTGGATTATCAACATATATGCGAAACAGCCTGATAATAATTGGATTGTCAATTATAGCTGGATACTACTTGTTTAAATGGATAGGATTTGCAGTAATTGCAGATTCAATGATTCTAATTGTAACATTAATAGGTGTGTTGATTATGGTAATTAATGCACAGAGATTTGATAAAAACAAGGATAAAACAAAAAGAGCTAAACTAACATACATAATTCTTGGATTAGTAGCTGTGTTTGTGATTGGACTTTTTACATATGGATATTCACCATCAAAAGTTGATATTTCAAACAACATGATTAAATTATCAGGCATGTACGGATTTGAGATGAATGTTTCCGAATTAGATAATGTTGAGCTTTCGGATTTGATACCTGACATTAAAACACGGACAAATGGTTTTAGCTCTGGAGATGTCAAAAAAGGATTCTTTAACCTTGACAAATTTGGTAAAACCCGATTACTGATTAGTTCAAATAAGTCGCCGTACGTGATTATGACTAAGAATAATAAAGACAAGATTATCGTGAATTTTAAGGATAAATCTGAAACTGAAAAATTATTCAAGGAGATTAGAACGCTGATTGACAATAAATAACTGTGGCTAACACGCAATATACGTAAGCCGGGGGATGTGGGTAATTTAAACTTTTGTACATTTACTCAAAATTGTAACGGTTTGATAAGTTGGAGCTTCGAAATCCCGGCCTCCGCATATTGCCAACCGTTATAAGAAATTGCTGGCTGGGATTTTTCTTTGAATAAAATACAATATGAACAAACTATTATTACTCAAGAAACGTAACAACTCACCCACTTCAATATAAATCTGTGCAGAAAGTGTCAATTCAATAGCAACTTGTGAGTTGTAACCCATAATGATTACACATAGGTGAATCAAAAAGAATATGAAAATAAGCTGAATATATTAGTTAGAACAAAAAAAAGGATGACAGTGTAAAATTTTCCAAAAAATAAAATTTCGCAAATGGGTAGCAAACCCTTCAACGTTAAGGACAAACGTAAATAAAATGTCTTGAAATAAACCGATGAATATAGCTTGTGAAAACTATAATGCAGTAATCCTATGGTAGTATTCTTTATTATTTCAATTTTCTCTATATTGAGGGTAATTAGTTACCCAGATACAAGAAAAGCTGTTTGTCCATGTAGCAAAATATTTATCAATTAAATATCCCATAGTTTAATTTAAAAGTAAATAATCGAATGAAATATCAATTAACAAAGCATGCTCAACATGTCTTACAAGAACGTGAAATTCCCATTGAATTTATGGAAAGTGTCCTTCAAAATCCTCAATTATCGATTCCTGATGAAAATGACCCCGAGTTAGAACATTTACTTGCAAAAATACCAAAATTTGGAGGACGTGTTCTTAGAATTATTGTAAATAAAAAAGTTGACCCTGTTAGAATAGTTACAGTATATTATGATAGGAAAATGAGGGACAAGCTATGAAACTGAAAGTAGATGAAAAAGCAGATGCATTATATTTAAGAATTGATGAATCAAGAATAATGGAATCCGAAGAGGTTTCACCAGGTATAGTAATCGATTTTAATGAACAGAATGAAGTAGTTGGTGTAGAGATACTTAATCTTTCTAAGAGATCATCCAGCTTAAATCTTCGTTCTTTGCAATATGAAACTGTATGAAATTTGTTGGGAATTAGTAGTAATGGTTATTGAGAAATAAGCTACAACACTACTATGTAAAAAAAAATTATCATTAAATTTACTCCCAATAAATGATTTTATTTATAGTTTTTACCTGACCGACTAAAGCGATGAATGAGCGCTGGAAGATTAAAGAATGAATAAGGAGAGAAAAATCCCAGCCAGCAACATCTTATAACAGCGGCTATGCAGTTCCGCTTCGCTTCACCCAAATTTTTGCTCCACTACGTTCCGCAAAAACTTTGCATAGCCGCAAACCGTTAGCTGCAATTTGAGCCTGCTTTTTTTATAATAATATTACACAAATCAATAGTGATTTTGTGTTTCAATATATTTTGCACTATATAAACAACATTCGTAAATTACTATTTCTTCTTCA
>JAXHTS010000021.1 GCA_034190085.1 Spirochaetota bacterium | reverse complement strand
TTTTAAAATCTTTTGTAACCATTTTAACACCTCTCATTTTATTTAATTTTGAGCCACAAAGGTCAAAAAAACCTCGAATTGTGACTTCCTGATAGTATTATGCATCTATTGTGCCAAAATTGGATTTTCCCAAATTTTTATGCTAATTGTAGGATATGCATGAAAAAATGTATCTAATAGTGAAATGCAGGGTATAATTCGCGGTTAAACTTGGAATGAAATTCGAGAAATTATTAGATAAGATTTTAGGGAGATAATGAATAAATACTCATTTGAATGTTTTTGCAAATTATATCGATTTATAATTGTCAGATCACAACATATACTGTTCTCATAGGACAGTAAAGATAGATGAATTAATTTGTTTATAGTGAATACAGAGAATTATAAATACAAATGTAAATGATAAGAGATTGCTTCTTTTCAATTCGAACGATACTTGATCCATTTTGTGACCAGATATGGAGTTGTGGATTCTGCTTTATTTATGACTAATATAAATGTATTGACTATTTTTAACATCTTTCATTATAGTAAAATATTATTATTAATCATAATCCAATCAAATTGTATATAAATCACTCCTATTGTTTGTGAACGAGTACTGACATCTTTGAAATATAAAAGGAAAGATCGTATAATATAAAAGCAGCCGAATAAGGAATAATTAAGTTAATATCTTTGATATTAACCAATAAACTTAGATTCAAAATATAATAAAAAGATAAACAAAAGAATGAATATTGTCATAGTATCGTTAATTTCATTTATTTTTATTACAATAAATAGCTATGCAATAGATTGGGGAATTACTATTATTGGTGATAGCAGGGCTCAGGGATTACAAACATCCAGTACCTATAGTTATAATAATATATTTAGCTTAAATAGTAATAGTATACTTGAACCTATAATTGACGATGATATACAGGAAAAGGCTGAGTCAGGATCTACACTGTCTGCATATGTGCCGGGTAAAGTAGTATGGAAATCGAGAGACGCTAGCTACTATGAAGATAATAAATACATAACATTTATTGCATTAGGCACTAATGATGTACGCAGGTTTTTTCTATCAGGTGAATTGTCTGCTGAAGCTATCAGAGATGAATGTAAAAATAATATGGAATCATTAATAAGAAGAATTTTAGATAATACTTATATTAATGTCATAATTAGTGACATAGCTCCAACCTATTGGAGGTTTGACGGTTTTATGGATTCTTTCTTAAATGATGGAAATTATCAGATTAATAAAATAAATCAATTGGTAAATTATGCATACATCAATCTTATAGATGAATTACGAGCTGAATACGGCAATAGGGTTGGGATTGTATTGATATATGATATTTTTTTAGATCCAATATATTATATTGGTGAGGGTGATTGGATTCATTTTAATTTAGTGGGTAATGAGGTCTGGGCAGGGCTTATTGCACAAAAAATAATTGAATTAGGTTGGGATAAACAAACCGCAAAAATATTCGGTGAGCTTTCAGATCAATATATTAACTTAACTAATACAAATATACGGTGATAACTCCAGTTGGATAATAAATTATTACTCATTGATGAACAAATGCTGCATGGACCTAACATTATTGGTGTTGATATTTATTTGATAAAATCATCCCTATACATTCATGTCTTTGACAATTTTTATGATCGAGAGGTTTTATATAGTATTTCGGGTATATAGAATATGGAATATAACCAGATACATGAAGCAATAAAACAAGTCAATTACTACTAAATCTCTTTATCAATATTGGAGGTTATGACATGCCTAAATCACCCCTTTTGGATAAGACTTATCATATTATTATTGAGCGCATGATTGCTACTGGAAAGGCGCCACATTATACGGAGATTGCAACTGAACTTGGTGTATCCCCTACAGAGGGTAGAAAGGCGCTTAGAAAGCTCTTTTCGACTTTTGGATTCCCTGGTTGGCTTTACCCCAAGTCCGTTAATATTGTATCATTTGCGCCTTTTAATAATTTGCCAACACATTACTCATTGACAATAGATGAAGAACAGAGGTGGTACGGTCAATGAGCCTTTGAGTCGCTGGCAGTTTGCTGGCTCTTCCCAGGAAAAACTGTGCAAATCGATTCAGTTTGTCTTGATTGTGGCGAGCCTATACGTGTGCATGTTAAGGATGGCAACATCGAATTAGAGGAACCAAAAGGTCTGATCGGTCATGTATCCCTTCCCATCGGGAGATGGTTTTTTAACATTGCTTATTCATGAAGTACCATGAATTTCTTCCGGTCGGAAGAACATCTTCGCAATTGGGAAGGCTTTAAGGAGAAAAAAAAGGGAGGGATCATCTCTCTGAATACATTGATGCAACTCTTCTCTGGACCTTACTTCACCAATCGTAGGAATCCGGACTACTTTTCCCATATGGGTGAGTACACATCAGATATGCTCATATTGCTGAATAAACTCGAAAATGCCGGCGATTACTGGCGGCTTAATCGGCTGGAGAAAGTTGGATTCTACATTGGCGAAAAGTTGGGTATTATTTAAACTCATCTTTTATATCGTTTATCTATTGAATCTTGTTATTATTGCATATTCTTTCAAAGATTGACTTTCAATTCAATAATAAAAGAGCCATCACCACAGGCGATGTAAGAGATGATGTCTCTTCAAAATCTCTGTTAACCTTTTCCAAAATCAACTCGATATAATTCATTCAACGTTGTTTTATCAAATTCTCCTTTAAAAATACCATTCAATTATGGATTACTATCCTTACTATTAGAATGATCAATATTTCTAACTAAACATGGCTGGTATCTTTGATTCTCATCTAAAGCATAATACTCAGTCCATCAATCAGTTAGCATTTGTAAATATGCTATCTCGTGCTAGTCAATAAAGACGGCACTCTATCCTTTAAGATATCTGTTGCAATTATACGTTATTATTCTCATGCAAATCTTTTTTGCTTTATGAAAATTATATGGAAGTGACATATATCAACTTAACAATCATAAACAAAAGCATATGATTTAATCTTACTAAAAATTACCGTTAATTACTTATGTTTACATAATTTCATTGACACATTTTAATGAATTTAAATATTGTGCAATTTTAAACATATATTAATACAACAAGGAGGCTGGCATGGAAAGGATTCTTACAATAATACTATGTGTTTCTCTAATATTTTCATTAGGGTGTTTTGATGATGATGAGGGAGGGGATACATATATCCCGGCTGGGGCTGCGGATTTATCTGCAACTGTGAATTATAGCAAATATGATCAAATAGATTTTGGCGATACCAATGACGATGGATTTTATCAGGGCACTGGCAAGCTTTACGTATATCTTTATGAAAAGAAGAGCGAGCATATGCCGAATAATTACCGCGAACCTGAGCACATCTATGATGGAGAAACAGATGTTAACGGCGGAACAATAGAATTTACTGATATTATGGCTGGTGAATACTTTGTAATGGCATTCTATGACTATAAGGGAAGCAGTGATTTTGATCCGCCAAGTCATATTGAAAATAATGGTGATCCATATATCTTATATGTTGGGGAAGCCAGTTACACTAATGACCCTGATGAAGCTGTCGCTATTAATATAGGCGGGCCAACAGTTATTAAAATTGATCTTACTGATCAATACATTCTGCAAAAAAAAAGTAAATTTGATATTTAATAATAGATTGGTTTATAAACTCGATAAATGATCAATTAGTGATTATAAGAAAGAATTTGCTTGTTTATTCTATAATATTGTCATCTTTTTATATTGTATGTAACCTTAATGCAGAATTGTAATAATAAGAATAGATTATCGTTTTGTTTTTTAGTAATATTCTGCTTGGTATTATCCTCCACATTTGCACAAGATATTATTCACATTGATGACTCACAATCCAATGCAGATGCCTTAGAAGAAGAAAAGGAAAGAGGGAAGGGGGCAACAGGGAGGACCGGTGTCTTTACATTAGGTGAAATCGTTGTAAAGGCAGAGTCTTTAGCTGACATAGAAGATGCATCTACCACAACCAGAATAACCCAAAAGGATATTCGCGCTCATTCAGATAAGACCTTGGATGATGCGCTCAAGGCTATACCTGGAATAATTGTAGAAAGGCACAGAAAGGGGCATGTGCGGACAAGAATCAGAGGATTTGACCAGGATAAGATCGCTATTCTTGTTGACGGCATACCAATCAGGGATGTGTATTCTACTGACATTGATATATCTCAAATATCCGTAATGAACATATCGCGAATCATTGTGAACAGGGGGGTCTCATCAGCCCTTTATGGAAGTAGGGGGGCTATCGGTTCAATCAATGTTATAAGCAAGAGACCTTCCAGGGTTTTTGCTGAGTGTAACGCTGAGTACGGCCAAATCAATAACTATACCCTCAATGTAGCGCAGGGTGCGCCTATGGGGGATTTTTATTATTGGTTAACAGGATCGATGATGAACTCCGATGGGTTTAAGCCTTCCGCTGAATTGGACAGCTTAAAAAGGAGGGAATGGTTCCACAAACTTATTCCCTACTATCTTTACGGATATTCCTTTGAGGAGTTAAATATACCGGCTAAAGAGGACTACATCTTAGATGAAAGGAAGTGGGACCATTTTAACTACCATAAATATAACTTTTCCGGAAAAGCAGGCTATAGCTTCAGCAGTCAATTTGAGGCAGGTCTGTCATTCAGGTATAATTATTACACGGGAAAAACCAACACATATCAGCATTACTGCTTCAGCGACTATAAGTCAGATGATCTATACTGGAATGACCCTGTTTTCGTTATATCTGACATAAAGGATGTGAAGAAGGCAGCCCTGAGGAACAGGTCTTTTGAATGGCCAGGAGTTTTCGATTACAGGGTATCTCCATATTTTCATATCAAATATAGTGATTTCACTGTAAAGGCAAACGCATTTTACTCACACAGGATGTCCGAGCAGGAGGGGTACGCCTCGACTGATCATGATTATGTTAAGGATACCTCTGTTGCTGGTAATTTTATGGAACCCTTCAGGGATATAAAGACCTATAAGACCTATGGTTTTAATATCTATCCCTCTTATAGAATAGCGAATTGGAACAGAGTATCCATAGCCATCCTCTGGAATAACGATTCTTACAAGGGAGAGGAACAAGCTCTATCATCAGCTGCGCCTGCACCGAATATATCCCAGTATCTGGGTCTGGAAAAATTTCCTGTTAAGTATCTGGAATCCTCGTACCTTAGCTTAGCAATCGAAGATGAAATTAGCATTAGAAAGAGGCTGAGTATTACTGCAGGGATATCCTATGACAGCCACCATTTTTCAAAATATAAGAACCGCATTGGGATATACGAATATGGGGATGCCTATATTTTAAAGGATGATTCCATGTTTTGGGGTACTAGGGATTCTTTTAATCCAGTAGCAGGAATAACCTATGAGGTTATGAAGAACCTGCTACTTCTTCGAATGTCGGGTTCTATCAAGACGCGCTTCCCCACCCTTAGCGAGTACTCAAAGGTCCTTGATGCTATGCACGATGATTACTTGAAGCCAGAAAGGTCCTACAATAGTAATACCGGATTTGAGTTATTTGTTTTAGATAAGACCTTGAGTTTCCGTATAGACTACTTTGCTAGTATTATAACGAACAGGATAGAGAAGATCGCTGGGGGGGATGAGCCACCCATAAACATTGAAAGGATCATTTCTCAGGGTGTTGAAAACCTATTATCATATGAAAAAGATGATATCCTGGATATTTTTGATCTAAATATGCAGATATCCTATACATATATTCATGCCAGAAGCAGGGATGATTCTCATGATGAGAAGGCAAATAAGGGCAAATTGCTGGAACTGACGCCTGAGCATCAGATGACAGCAGACCTTAGATTGAACTTTAAGAGTAATACTTCAATTAACCTGCGTGGTTATGCAACATTTAATCAGGTGATGTATACAATGAAGTATAGACCGGAGCCAGAGGTCACAACCCCTCCTCTTGTCACCTATTCAACAGATTATTTTAAAAGTGTAAAGGTTCATGATCCGGTTATATTGAATATTAGGATATCACAAAAGATTTATGAATATTATGAACTATATATATTATGCAGAAACATCCTTGATGATTACAATGCTGATCCCTTTAATCCAGGCCCTGGAAGAATGTTTTACTTGGGAGGATCAGCAAGATTATAAATATGAAAAATAATCGATAGGAGAATTATGATGAGGCAATTATTGGCACTAATATGCGCAGGGATATTTATCTCGGGATGCACTGGGGACAAAGGAAAAGCTGAAAAAGTCAAGAAGGAGATCATTAACGCTTCAGGGAAGATGCAGTCTTATTATAGATATAAATATAATAAATATGGCAAGATCAGAAAGTCGCATTTTACGAGTGATGATCAACTTATATCATATTTTACATATGATTATGATAAGGATGGCAAAAGATTAAAAAAGACTGAATACGATCCAAGGAATGCTTTGCTCTCCTATGTGTTGTATGAATATAATTCTAATAGAGTTAGGACAAAAAAAGAGGAATACGATAAGAATAATATGATGAGGTCTTATTTTACTTATGAATACGATGATAAGGGAAAAAAGAAAAGGAGAATCAAATATTCTCCATCTGGGAAGGCTATCGTTAATGATGTGTATGAATATAATGACAAGAGCAGGTTATTAAAAAGGACTACTATTGGCAACTCTGGTGAGGTTATATCATTTCTTACACATGAATATAAAGGGAGGAAGAGGATAAAGAAATCCAGGTTTGATAGAAATGGCAAATTAATAGATTATACTGATTATCACCATTAGTCCACCCATGAATATTGATGTGACAAGCCCTTGATATATGAACAGCATGATGAATGTAGGAGTGGATTTAAATTCCGCTCCTACATTCATTTGAAGTGATTTTTATTAATCTTAGAAAGATAATAGTATTGAGGAATCTGTAAAATCGTTGAGTGTTGTCGGCACATCTGTATCTTTATCGAGAAATGTCATGTCATTAACATCACTTGCGTAAGTAGAACAATCGGATGCGACTGAATCCGATCCATTTGGTGTAGATGTATGAATCTCTTCAAAAGTGGTATCTGTTGCAGTTGCTGAGATACAGAAATATCTGGCACTACTAGGTTCATCATAAGTGTTATTCATGACTTTAAACAAAAAGTAATTCTCATCACCCTCTGATACGCCTTTCCCAACAATGCTTATCCATGAAGGGGTTGAACCTGTTCCGGTGGAAATTATCTTAATAGTAAACTCGTGAGTATCCTCATTGCCATCAATATGGCTTCGAACTACAAAACCCTCCATAGAAGCATAATATACGTGGTGGATCATACGAATTGATAATTCTCCGGTATCATCATTATAGCTGCCTTGTAGAATTCCATGCTCTGTGTGATCAGGAGCTTCCGGAGCCCACCTGTATGTTAACAGGCTATACTTGGTCTCATCGGATTCCTTAATAGCAAAACCGTTCGCGTAATTATCCTCCATTGTATCGCTATTCCCTACGCAGTCGTAGGTTTCCGATAGGCCTAAATCATATGGTGAGTTGATAGTTGTAGCAGATATATCTTCACAACTTGATTCTGCAGTAGAATATATCTGGCCTGCTGTATGAATAACTTTATAGATATTATGCATATCAACAATACCCTCATGAGTCGGATACTCATAATCCCTAAGCAATGAGTAGATGTCATACATAATTGAGCCTGACTCCAGAGCGCGCTGTGATGTTCTTGATGTGCCTTCTTCAATCGTAGGAGCCACTTCTTTTATAGCGGTGTAGAAGAAGTTACTATCTGAGTCTGAAAGCAACTGTAGCAATGTAAGCTGATCCTGATTATCATCGTCATCATCATCTGTTATGCTTCCGCAGGTCGTTCCCACAAAAATGATACTTAAAACAAGAAATAGATTAATAAATCTTTTCATAACAATAACCTCCATGTGTTTTATTATTTTATCATCCCTGAGTTTATATTGGGTTGACTATTTATAAAAAATTATACTCTGATAAATAAAAAAAGTCAAAATAAAATGTATGGAGATTTTTTATAGATTAAGATAGGGGAGTGGATACTGAATCTTAATATAATGAAACAGCTTTTTTTGTAGGGCTAAATTATTATTCTTCAGTTATTTGGAATTATTAGACTTACATCTCTCTATGCAGCTATTATACATATCCTGACACCGTTGAATACAATTATTATATCTTCCATCACAACCATTTCCAGCGGCAGGAGAATCATGGATTTGGTAGGAATCCTCACAATCTTGACAACATTCGATATTTGATCTTGAGCAAGACTCCTCACATGGATCTTGATTAATAATAGATAATCCCTGGCAGGATAAAAAATAACAACATGAAAATAATATAAGGAAAACAAATAACTTAAGTATTTTTATTATCATAATTTAATTACACCATTATCATTTTTTTGTATTGGAGGTTATCAAAGCAAAATCTGTTTCATTGTTAACAGATAAATCAGTTGAAGCAATAGATAATTTTATTTAATATGTTAATCAATGTATTTTAATATTTTCAGACTTTGTTTATAATAATAAATCCGCAGAGATGAGATAATGAATATTTATTCACTCAAGTGAAGAAAGTCAAGCTAAATATGATAATTCGTTAATTGTATGATGATGGGGTGGGAATGTCCCATTGAATGTTTTTTTGATAGTTAAGATAATATCTGACATTCCGATAATAATACTGACACTTATTCCCCCCGGGGGGAATAAGTGTCAGTTTTCGGCAAATACAATTATGAGGAGTGTATATGAACCAAGAAGACAAA
>JAXHTS010000020.1 GCA_034190085.1 Spirochaetota bacterium | reverse complement strand
TAGCGAGTGAGAAGACAGAAGAATTTATGGAAAATTCCTCAATAGCCCTTTTTTTGCGTAGAGTCCAGGAGCTCTTTGTTCGTGATGATCATATAGCGCTCATGTTCAGGTTTGCAATTGCCAAGTACCGCTTCTACATCCTCCGTGTTGACGGTGAGGTTATTGAGGAGATAGGATCATCCGAGTATATTGATCAAAAAGATTATTATATCCTGGGAGAACAGCCTGTTGGCAAGCATCTCCATATCGATTATATGCCCTTTTACGATTACTCACCATCTATTAAGGATGCTAAAACAATTGGAAACGGCATAAGATATCTTAACAGATATCTTTCAAGCAACATATTCAGCAGACCTGATGAATGGAACGCAAAACTCTTCAATTTTATCAGACTCCACAAGCATAATGGAGAGCAGCTCCTGGTCAATGGCTCAATTCTTACTGAATTTGATCAATTCTACAATGGAATTCAGGCTGTAACAGAATGGCTGGGAAAGGAACACTCGGACGCTCCCTTTTCCCTTGTAGAGAAAAGGATGAAAGAGGCTGGCTTTGAGTCTGGATGGGGTAATACAGTAGGCAGAGTTCTTGGAACAATGCAGCTTTTGATTGATCTCTTAAATGAACCTACAGATATTCTGTTGGAGCAATTCCTTTCACGAGTCCCAATGCCTCTCATATCAAAGATAGCGATAATATCTCCTCACGGCTGGTTTGGCCAAGAGAATGTGCTAGGCAGGCCCGATACAGGGGGGCAGGTGATATATATACTTGATCAGGTGAGGGCCTTGGAGAAACAGCTGAAACAGGAGATTGAACTGGCTGGTCTAAATATTATACCTGCAATAATAGTATTATCAAGATTCATACCTGACGCAGAGGATACAACATGCAATCTTAGAAAGGAAAAAATTCATCAGACAGACAACTGCTGGATATTAAGAGTCCCCTTTAAGGATAAAGATCATAATATTGTAAATCACTGGATACCCCGTTTTAAAATATGGCCTTATTTAGAACAATTTGCTGAAGATTCAACACTACAGCTTATTAGTGAATTCAGAGGAAGGCCAGACCTTGTAATAGGCAATTATTCAGACGGGAACCTTGTATCATCACTTATTTCAGAGAGGCTTGATATTACCCAATGCACCATTGCGCATGCTCTTGAAAAGACCAAATATCTCTTTTCCGATCTGTATTGGAATGACTATGAGGATGATTATCATTTCTCCATACAGTTTGCGGCGGATATTATTTCGATGAACAGGTCGGATTTTATTATTTCAAGCACCTATCAGGAGATAGCCGGCACAGAGGAGTCCATGGGGCAGTATGAATCATACCAATTCTTTACCATGCCAGGGTTGCTTCAGGTACAAAACGGTATAAACCTATTTGATCCTAAGTTTAATATTATACCCCCTGGAGTAGAGGAAAAATTATATTTCCCCTATTATCTAAAAGACAAAAGGGTGGAAAACAAGACTAATATATGGAAAAAGAGAATTTTTCAGGAAAATTCCAATGATATTTATGGAGAGCTTAAGTATCCTGATAAAATACCGATCTTCACCATGGCCAGGCTCGACAGAATAAAGAACATCACTGGGCTGATTGAGGCTTATGGCATAAGTGAAACGCTTAGGGAAAACTGTAATTTAATATTTGCCGCAGGCACAACACATTTTGAGGAGTCAAAGGATATTGAAGAGCAGGAGGAAATAAGAAAAGCCTACCATCTCATAGATAAGTACGATCTCTATAATAATGTAAGATGGATGCCTAGCATAAACAAGATCGATACTGGCGAGGTTTATAGGATCATCGCTGACTACAGGGGAATATTTGTTCAACCTGCTCATTTTGAAGCCTTTGGGCTTACCATCCTCGAGGCAATGATTTCAGGACTACCCACATTCGGTCCAATATTCGGCGGTCCGCTTGAGATCATTGAAGATGGTACCAGTGGATTTCTGTTGAATACTAGCAGCCCTCAACTGATAGCAGAGGGTATTGAAGATTTTATTAAAAGATATTTTAATGATAAATCACACTGGGACTTCATATCCGAGAATGGCATTAAGAGGGTCAAGGAACACTTTACATGGAAATTATACAGCGAAAGACTGCTTAATCTTGCTAAAATTTACGGATTCTGGAGGTATTCTGTATCTGGAAAAGAGAAGGTTAAGATGCACAAATACAATGATTTAATCTATAACTTCATCTTTAAAGAAAGGGCTGAATCTCTATAGAGTTCGCCATCCCTTATCCTCTTACCTATATACAATACTTCTATCCTATTTTTTTTTAGATTGAGTATAAATGTTATACATAAGTGAGTATTTAATTTAATGACAGATTCCAACATTACAAAAATACCTGTTTCATGCAACAAGGATTGTGGGGGTGGATGCCCACTATTGGCTTATGTTAGGGATGGGCGAGTGATAAAGATTGCCAACAATCCTTTGGGGGGCAGGTATATGACTGGTTGCATCAAGGGATTCCAGATGCCAAGAGTACTCTATTCTTCAGAGAGATTAAAGAAGCCCCTCTTGCGTACTGGCGTCAGGGGTTCTGGAAATTTTGAAGAGGTGGAATGGGATAAGGCGCTTGATATTATTTCTGACAAACTGAACTCAATTAAAGAAAAATATGGAAACAAAGCCATACTACCACTGGGGGGTTCCGGCGCCTGCCGTGGGGCCTTGCATAACACCATACGACTGACCTTCAGATTTTTAAACCTATTTGGAGGCTATACGAGTACCTATGGCTCTTATAGCGCTGGTGCTGCAGAATTTACCATCCCTCGTATCATTGGAATGCCATGGACCGGGATAGACCCCGGCACTCTGCTGAACTCGAAGATGATTATCCTCTGGGGGGCAAATATTGCTGATTGCAAATTCGGATGTGAATTGTATGGCTATATATATGAAGCCAAAAAAAAGGGAACCGAGGTAGTTGTCATTGATCCTAGAAGATCATCATCAGTACGCAAACTGGCTAGCAAATGGATTCCCATTCGACCTGGCACTGATTCAGCCATGATGATGGCGGTGTTATATGTGCTTATTACGGAAAATTTAATAGATGATAGGTTTATTGAAAAATATAGCCTTGGCTTTGACGAACTCAAGAGATATGTGCTTGGAATAGGAGATGACGAACAACAAGCAAAAACCCCTTCTTGGGCAGAAGGGATTTGTGGTACACCTGCTTCAATAATAACTGAATTCGCTAAACTTTATGGAAGATCGAAACCTTCAGCCCTTCTTCCAGGGCTTTCTATTCAAAGAACTATTGGTGGAGAAGAGGCTGTTCGTATGCCTATTGTCTTACAGATAGCTACTGGAAATTTCGGGAAAATGGGCGGTTCTTCGGGCGCAATTACATGGGGCACCCTTCCTCGCCCAAGGATAAAAGCGATCAAAACTAATTCAAATCCCATCAAGGAATCTGTTTCAACATACCTCTGGCCTGATTTAATATTGGAAGGAGAAAAGGGCGGTTATCCCTGTGATATTAAGGCTATCTATAATGTAGGTGGCAATTACATAGTACAGGGCAGCGATATTCATAAGAGTATCAGAGCCTTTGAAAAAGTTGAGTTTTCAGTATGTCATGATTACTTCCTAACACCAACTGCCCGATACTGCGATATCGTTTTGCCAGTTACAACCTTTCTTGAAAGGCAGGACATCGTTTTCTCAGGAGGCAATTACCTGCTCTTTTCCAATCAGGTATCTCAACCATTGCATGGAAGCAGAAATGATTATGATATATTCTCTGATCTCGCTTATAGATTGGGATTTGGCGATGAGTTCACTGAAGGGAAGGATGAGGAGGAATGGTTGAATGAATTTGTCGCTTCCTCTGAGATTGCTGACTATGATGAGTTTAAGAGAACTGGGATATATTATGGGAAAGATCAACTACGGGTTGGGCTTTCTGATTTTATTGCAGATCCGAAGGCTAATCCTCTGTTTACTCCATCTGGAAAGGTTGAGATCTTTTCCGAATCCTTTGGTATGACAGGTTTTTCGCCAATACCAGAGGTTAGAATACTTGAGCCAAATAACGATTATCCGCTCAGGCTAATAAGCCCCAAATCGAGATTCAGGATACACTCACAATATAGCAATATCCCTTTATCTGGAGAACGGGAGAGACATGAATTATGGATGAATCCAGCAGATGCCGTTATTCGAAACATAAATAACGGACAAAAAGTCTTAATCACAAGCCCACAGGGGAGTGTGAAAATCAATGCGTATATCACTGAAGACATTATGCAGGGTGTTGTGTGCCTTCAAGAGGGCATATGGCCTTCCTTTGACTCATCAGGGATCGAAACATCAGGATCAGTAAATGTGCTTACTTCCACTGAACCCACTGAACCGAGTAAGGGCTCACGCACACACTCGGTCTTGGTTGAGGTTGCTCCTATGTAATAAAATATATACGATAACAATAATCACTCGCCAATAAGCGATAAAATCAATTTTGCAATTCTTCCAATAGCCCCTGGTTGTCCTAACTTTTCTTTCAACCCTTTTAGGTCTTCTATCATATTCTTGTATAATTCTCTATTGTCGAGTATTTTACATGCCTCTTCATATATCCTCTCTCCATTAACATCCCTTTGGAGGAGTTCCGGGCATAGTCTTTTCCCGGCTACAATATTCACCAGTGATATATGATCAACTTTTACCAGAATTCGTGCAATGATCTCAGAGATTAAACCTATTTTATAGACAATAACCATAGGTTTTCCTATGATTGCTGCTTCAAGAGTGGCTGTGCCGGAAGAGACGATGAGAAGGTCTGCCATTTCAATGGCTTTATAGGTGTTATCAATTACAAGATTGATTTCGATTTCGCTATTTTTTAGTTTTCTAACTTCCTCCTTCACAAAGGCCTCCGCCTCTTCACTAAGGAGGGGAATAAGAAATGAAGCATTATATCTTTGCTTCAGTTTTACAACAGCCTGCAGCATTGGAGACAGATGCCTTCTTAATTCAGAAATCCTTGAACCAGGCATAATGCATATGCAGGGTTTTTTTACTTTGACATTGATGCTATCACCCTTTTCTAAACCCTCCATCACCTTATCAACTAAAGGATTTCCTACAAAAAATGATTTTATTCCCTCTCTCCTGTATATCTCCTCCTCAAAGGGATAGAGGACTATTATTGCATCTATAGCTTTTTTTATTCGCTTTATGCGTGAGTAATACCAGGCCCAAATCTGAGGAGAGATGTAATAGATGACTCTTATGCCATCCTGCTTTAATCTTCTGGCAAGCAACAGATTGAATCCAGGGGAGTCTATGAGGATTGCTGTTTCTATTCCTTCTTTATGAATGAATGTGGTAATATCTATGAGGGCTCTTCTATAGAAGTGTAGCCTGAAGAGTGGTTCCACGACACCAAAAGCCTCAAATTGAGCGGATCGATATAACAGAAAAACGCTTTCCTTTCTCAATTCCGGTCCGCCTACAGCATAAAAATTTATATGATTATCCAGTCCCTTAAGTGAGCGCACAATCATAGCGCCATGAAGATCGCCGCTTGCTTCGCCTGCCATTATGAATATCTTTTTATTCATTAATGCTTCCCTGCCGATTTTGCTCTATTAATATATAATTCCATAATTTTAAAAAACCAGTCACATGCCCATTAAGATTAATTTTTTTTTATTTGCATAATCAATAACCTCATCCCTGTTCACTAAGAGAATCATTCCTGCTTCAAGGGCAAGGAGACTGCATCCGTATTTTGACATAATTCTTACTGTTTGTATGCCAACCGCTGGGATATCAAACCTCCTGTCCTGATTGTTTCTTGCTGCTTTGCATACAACGGAGCCATGCTTCCCGATTAGACCGCCCCTCTTAATGGCATCGTTGGTGCCTTCCGCTGCCTCAACAGCTAAGATGGTTTTGTTATTCACTACTATTGTCTGTCCAATGTCCATCGTAGCCAGTTGTTTGGCATATTCCATTCCAAATATTGCATCTTCATTCTCTCTTTCTGTTGGGTATAGCTCTGTTAATATTCCTTTATCAACAATCATATCATTTAGATATAAATCTTGAGGTAATATTTCAATACCAATTTTTTCAAGCACATCATGAATTGATTGAAAAATTGTGAGATCCTTGCCATCCATCATGTTTTGAATAATCTTGAGTGTGTTTTCATCAAATCCCTTTCTCTGTATAAAACCTCTTTTATCGATTTTCCCAATTATTATTACTTTGTTTATTCTGTTTTCTGACAAAAGCCTCAATATTTCTGTAACCTGTCCATGTGCTATTCCCAAAACCATGCAGTTAAAGTTTTCAAATCTTTTCTTCAATCCCTGCAACACTATGATTACCTTAATCTTACTTTGCTCACTTAATCGGCCAGCAAGTATTACAGGCAATTCACCATCCCCAGCGAGTATCGCTATTCTATCTTTGTTCATATTTTATATGGATATCTATAATTTTAACTTCAAACCTGTTTGAAAATTCCTTGAAAATAATATAAATCAACATCATTTTGGCAAGGAAAAAGCAATGAACAGTATGAATATTAATTATCAATAGAGGTGAAAAATGCGTAATGACAATAATCAATTTCACTTCCGACTTTTTGTCAGGGGAGATATTGATGGTTTTATTGGTCTATTTATTGATAATCTTGTCAATCTTCTATTGATAACAGGACTCTGCCTCAAGATAGGCATGCCAAGGGAGCTTGTCTTTGGGAAAATCCTTCCTGGGACAGCCCTTTCAGTACTTGCAGGGAATATTTTTTATTCCTATCAGGCAAGAAAACTCGCATTGAGGGAGGGGAGGGCGAATGTTACTGCCCTTCCATATGGCATCAATACAGTCAGTCTTTTAGCCTTCTTCTCTTTCATCATTGTTCCGGTTTATATTCAAACAAATGATGCCTATTTTGCTTGGAAGGTGGGTGTGGCATGCTGTTTTGTAAGCGGTATCTTTGAAGGTCTTGGAGCCTTTGTTGGAGAAAAGATTAGGAGTATATCTCCACGAGGAGCACTGCTCTCTACTCTCTCTGGAATAGCAATTGTATTCATAGCTCTAAATCACACCCTTCCAATATGGGACAAGCCTTTAATCACATTTGTTCCTTTAGCCTTTATTCTTATTGAATATTTCTCTCATGCCAAGCTGCCATTCAGGATTCCAGCGGGGCTGTATGCCCTTATAATAGGTTCTATTATTGCCTGGAGCATAGGTGCAATGGATAAGGATGTGATGATGAGGTCAACTAAAGATCTGTCACTTTTTGCTCCTGGATTTGCATTTTCTGCGGTTTTTTCAGGGATAAAGGACATCCTTCCATATCTTGGTGTTGCCATACCAATGGGAATAATGAGCTTTTTGGGGACATTGCAGAATATTGAATCCGCGTCCGCAGCGGGCGATAATTATCGAGCTATGCCTTCCCTGGCAATGAATGGCATTGGCACTGTAATTAGTTCATTCTTCGGTTCTCCATTCCCAACTACAGTATATATTGGTCATCCGGGATGGAAAGGTCTTGGAGCCCGGGCAGGATATTCCATAATAAACGGAGCAATTGTAAGCCTTATATGCTTCACAGGACTTATGAGCGTTATTTCCTCTTCAATCCCCCTGGAGGCGGGATACCCAATACTACTCTGGATTGGTCTGGTAATAACAGCCCAGGCATTTCAGACCACCCCAAAGGAACATGCGCCTGGGATTGCCTTCGGTTTGCTTCCCGCAATCTCTGCTTGGGGTCTTTCACTTCTTAAGCAATACATAAACTCGGATGGGAAATACTCAACTCTTGAGGTGAATAACATGATCTCTAATGTTCTGCCACATCTCAAGGGCATCATTTCATTTTCCGAAGGTCCCCTTCTCTCAGCAATGTTTTTAACCGCGGTGGTTGTGTATCTTATCGAGAAGAAGTATCTCTTGTCATTCTACTGGACTATACCTCTGATTATATGTTCCTATTTTGGTTTTATCCACTCAACTGACATTGGTATAGGCATGGCCGGCCAAATTCCAATGGGATATAGTATTTTTGGTTTAGTGCTTTTAATGGTTTACTTCTATAATAAAATAGGTTCGAGAAATAGTTGAGAATGCCAATTGTGTCAGTTCTCTTTTCGTGCAGCGGATGTTCCTTGATCACTCATCTGGTTAATCACTATATCATTTGTTAATGTCGAATCTTAATAAAGTTTTTCACAAGGTGTGAAGCGAGTCATAGATTATTGAAACATATTATAATTTGTCCTGAAATTGATTTCAATTATTATCTTATGAATTATTTTTTGGGAGGGAGCAAACCTGAGTGAGTCTTCAATCCCTTCAACCTATGCAACATCTCCTTAGTTATTATTTTCAATCCTAATCCTCACATTTGCCAACTATAATGTGATGCCGAATAACAGAAAACCTCAATCATTAAGGAAGTCTCGCACTGTATTGAGGAATAGTGAGAGACGATCATGATGTAGCCAATGTCCGGCTTCGGGTATGCAAATACTCTGTGCATAGCGAAATGAGTGAGCTTGGTTATCGCTTAACGGATTACCAGCCCAGCCATTGGCGCCATAGAGAAATAAGGTTGGGCAATCAATCCTTCTCTCAATCTCGCGGATTTCATGAGCATTAAATTGGAGAGGTGAGAGTATTCGTGAACAATCATCATACTTCCAACTGAAGGTATTATCATCATTCTGTTTAAGTCCGTGATTTGCGATATGTTCGGCCTGTTCAGCGGAGAGTGATGTGATAACAGTTCGAATTCGTTCAGCAGCCTCTTGAATTGATGAAAAACGATATTGGGTTCGGTTCTCCATCCTTCGAGTCGCTTCAATCCATCTCTTCACGCGCTTCCATAGGGGATCATCTTCTGATTTTGCGAATCTTCTGGTCATAGGCCCAAGCCCTTCAATCACCGCGAGTCTTTTCACATGCTCAGGATAAAATCCAGCATACAAAATTGCTACAGCGCCGCCATATGAATGGCCAATGATCGATGTGTCAGAGGCCCCTAAATGCTCTATTAGTCTAGCTATATCCAAAACAGAATCAAGAAGGGAGTACATGCTTCCCGGAGCCCAAGAACTATCGCCATGACCGCGCAGGTCCGGAGCTATGATGTGATACTCATTGTGTAAACTTTTCGCAACCATGTCCCAACTACGAGCGTGATCCTTCCCTCCATGAATTAAAAGGAGAAGGGGCTTGTGCTCATTGCCCCAATCAACAAAGTGCAGACACAACCTCTGTGAATAATAAAAACGGGAGTTTGGCGTTGCTTTATCTGAGAAATCAGCTTCAACCATTATTTATATCCTATTTAATTTCATGATTATATATTAATCCCCTGAAGGGAGCATATCCTTATTTCATTGATGCTCAAAGCAGTTATTCAAACATCAGCGTTTTGGAAAATATTAATAAAGGGATGAACCGCTTTGAATTCAAAGAAACAAACCATATAGAAACAAATCCGTCAAGCCAAAAGCATTTAGAAAAGATTGCATCCATATAAAACTTTATTGAATCAATAGCAACCTTTCATAAGTTGTATGATGATTCATTTAATATTATTCCTACCCTTCTTGAGTCAAAAGAAAATCATGCATCTTCCTCTGCTATCAATGGCCTAAAGGGGATGTCGAATTGCGAACATCTGTTAATTGTCTGGTAACATAAGTGAGACAAATATATAATTCACCAATTGTCGAATATCCTTCGCAGGGAGATTGTATAATCTATTATTCTTTATTACTAACTGCTCATAAACTGGAGGGTAGGGATAGACTATGTCATTCCTGTGAATGGAGGAATCTCATCATGATTCTATTTGTTATAGACTCCTGTATTCACAGGAGTGACAGTTAACTGATGTCATTCACCTGTATGCTCAGGCGCAGGCTCTGCTAATGGAAAAATCTCATAACGCTATAATGACAATTGAATGATATCGATAGCGTAACAACGCGGATAAAGGTAACGCTGAATAAAAATCGGAGTAATACACAGAAAGTCCCTCTTTGGGGGATTTAGGTAGGATTCCCAGCAAGGGCAGTCCTAGCGCAAAAAATAGCATGAGGCAGCCCTGGGGCTGAGGGGGAGAACCCCTTGGCTACTCGATTAGCTGATATTGAATTAAAATTCGTATATAAATAATTTAAAGATACTATTTTTTATTTTTTTATCATTAGTCCAAATTTTACCATTATTTATTACTGCTGACATACATATTACAGTATCTATTAATCCTACTCCTTTTTGAATTAGTTTATTTTTATAAGAATATTCCCCCGCCTTTATCCATATATCCTTTTCGTAAATTGTAGGTAAGTAATTGTAATATTCTTTTATTATTTGG
>JAXHTS010000019.1 GCA_034190085.1 Spirochaetota bacterium | reverse complement strand
ACAACCTCGCTCTCTCTATAGGCATTCCTTACTATGCCCACTGGTGTATGCGGAGATTTATATTGCATTAAGATATCCCATGCCTTAGTGAGCGGCTTTATCCTTTTGCTGCTCTTTGGATTGTATAGAACGATTATATAATCACCATCAGCAGCAAGCCTTATCCTCTTTTCGATTATCTTCAAATCTGTCAAAAGATCACTTAGGGAGATAACTGCAAAATCGTGCATCAATGGCGCGCCTAAAAGGCTTGCGCATGCAGAGGCTGCAGATACTGCTGGGATTATCTCAATATCAATGCTGTGTACAGCGTCATCCTTCAGAAGCTGCAATACAGGGCCTGCCATTCCATATACCCCAGGATCGCCGCTTGAGATCAGACAAACACACTTACCTT
The DNA here is from genome assembly GCA_034190085.1 of Spirochaetota bacterium. Classification (NCBI taxonomy): domain Bacteria; kingdom Pseudomonadati; phylum Spirochaetota; species Spirochaetota bacterium. Next base: position 179,835 of record JAXHTS010000019.1, on the reverse strand, counting down.
TACATGCATGCTCTATTGAGAGCCTTGCACGCTCCATCTCCTTTGTCATTCCAGATGAGATAATCTCTTTTCCCTGTACAATGCTGCCGACTAGTTCTATATAAGTCTTATACCCAATGATAACCTCGCACTCATTCAAGGCCTTTAATGCATACATGGTTAAATGCTGCTGGTTTCCAGGGCCGATGCCTACTATGCTAAGTTTTCCCTTGCTATTGCAATGGTCACTCCATCTATTACTCTTTTCTTTTGTATTAATTTTGCCCTCCTTCCAGCTATTATTGCGCAGGGTTCACACACGCCGTCAACTCCGATGTTTCTTTTTGCGATAGAGGATGATCCATCACTTACAAAATTTTTTATTGTGTCCCTGGGGATAAAAACCAGCGGCAGACCCAGTTCTATGCACGAATCTGTTAAACCTATCTCATTCTTTTTTATATCGATTGTTGCTGCTATTCGAACCTCATCAAGTGAGAGATGGCAATGGCCTAATGATGTCAGAATTGCAGACTTTACGCTGTCTGTTCTGATGTTGCGCCTGCATCCTATGCCCAGTACAATGCTCTTCTGAGACTCTGTGCCTGTAGTTATTACAGGCACTGCATCAATAGCAGCGGCAACAGAATAGGCAAGGTCATTGGCTCCGCCCTCATGACCAGAGAGAGCGCTGATCGCGAATCTGCCTGCTGTATCCACAGCAACAATTGCAGGATCAGTATATTTATCCTTTATATGCGGGCTTATAAGGCGCACAACGATTCCAAGAGCTGCAATGAATATAATTCCATCGTATGTTTTAAAGAGTTCGCCCATTATATCAGGCAAAGTGCCTTCAGATTCATAATCTTTTTTTTTGGGGCTTATTATTGCTGCGTCGCTGAATCCCTTCTTCAGCCTGTCTGCAAGCTCCCTCCCTTTATGATTGATTGCAATAATTGCTATCTTCATTATTCTGATTTTGCCTCTCTCAGGGAATGAGTGAAATCTTTATGGTACAGCTTGCTTAACTCAAAACCCCTTCTATTTAGCACATCCCCAACAAAGATCAATGCCTGCCTGTCAATCGATTCTGCCTTTACCTTATCAGCAATGTCCTCCAGGGTGCCTCTTATTATCATCTCCTCAGGCCATGTTGCTCTGTAAACAACAGCAGCAGGAGTATTTTTTGCATATCCATTGAGCAGGTCCTTAACCACATCTTCAATCCTATTGATGCTCAAAAATATTGCAAGGGTTGCGCCTATCTTTGAGATCTCCCTTATGCTCTCGCGTAAGGGTACTTTTGTCCTTCCGCTAATCCTTGTCACAATTACCGTCTGACTCACCCCAGGAAGGGTCAGTTCCTGATGAAGAGAGGCAGAAGCGCCAAAGAGAGAACTTACTCCTGGTATAACCTCATAGCTAATCCCTTGTTTCTCACACCACTCTATCTGTTCCTGAATAGCCCCATATATTGAAGGATCTCCGCTATGTACTCTCGCAATTATACTTGAGCTCTTTCTATTATCATCTATGACCTTTAGCACCTCATCCAGGTTCATGCCTGCAGAGTCAAAGAACTGCGCGCTATCTTTAGCATATTCCAGAACTCTTCTGTTTACAAGCGAACCTGCATAGATAATAATATCAGCCTCCTCAACGATTCTCTTCCCCTTCACAGTTATAAGCTCAGGATCCCCAGGACCTGCGCCTATAAAGTATACTTTAACAATTGAATTGTTCATATATATTTATCCTCATTATTTTGGGGCGATGTAGGGGCGAACGGCCGTTCGCCGCTACTATTTGTCTGAGAAACAACCTCAGCAGAGGTCCGTTCGCCCCTACGGACGTTTGCAATAAAAATGTTCGGCACAGCGTTATGTCCCAGTCCTTATTATCATGGTTGAGAGATAACCAGAGGCGTCTTGTTTTAATAGAGACATCCCCTTGGCATAATACTCCTCATCTGTACCTATTCGATTGATAAAATATGATGACTCACCCAGCCCCTCATCCATCAGAAAATTTTTTAATCTCTCCAGGTCTTTACCAATTTTTAAAATGATAACAGTATCAAAATTTCTTAATGCATCTTTCAGCTCCTCCATCTCTTTAGGAAGAGGCATTATAACAAATCTCTCATCTCCCTCTGCTATGGGTATCTCCATTGCGGATGCAGCAGCGTTTATTGCGCTTATCCCAGGTATGGTTACTATATGCAGATCCTCATCTTCTCTTCTGAGATAACGCAAGAGATAGCTGTAAGTGCTATAAATCAACGGATCACCCAGGGTTATAAAGGCCGCATCCCTTCCTGAGGAGAGCGCACTGTAGACCCTGTGTGCTGATAACCCCCAGAACCTGTGCAGTTCATCTTTATCCCTTGTCATTGGAAAAACTAGCTCCTCTATAGAAGCGGCATCAACAAGCCTCTCAACTATCTCCCTTGCAATAGATGAAGATTTTGTGCTCGCCTTTGGAGCAAATATTATATCCACCATCTTTAATATCTTCAATGCTTTCAGGGTTACAAGCTCAGGATCGCCAGGGCCAATTCCAATACCGTATAACGTGCCCAATCTATTGATCTTTACTTCCTTATTAACATCACACATAATCCAGTCACATCATCCCTTTTATTCATTAAATCCATAATATCTGTATAAATTATTTTCTCATCAAAAAGTGTAAGATTTTCAAATACAACTATCTCCCTATTCTTTATGCCCCTTTTATAAAGATATGCAGCGACCTCAGACGGGGTGTTCTTTTTATCAGTAAAGACAAAGACCTTGTCTGAGCTTTGAACACTATGATAAATCCCATCAATGCCTCTTCCATGCAGGCTGATGATATGAAGATCGTGCCACGGCTCACCCAAGCGCGCCATTGCGATCTGTACAACGCTGATGCCAGGGATGATCTCATATTCATCTCTATTCAGCCTTTTCGAAATCTGATTAGAAAAACTGAATATGCCAGGGTCTCCTGAGACAAGAACCGCTATCCTCTCACTATCCTTATACCCTTTTATGTAATCTATAATCTCCGAATAATTGCCCTTTAGTGTAATCGACCTTTTATCTAGCTTAAAGGCAGAGAGAATCCTCTCAGAGCCTATTATAACTTCAGCATCCTGAATCGCACCCCACGCCTCTGGAGTAATATATTCCTCAGAACCTGGCCCAATTCCTATGATATAAACCTTTCCCATGCCTTTCTCTCCATAAGATCAGCAGGATATGCGCCGATTATCTCTCCACTAAGAGAAAGGATAACACCAGAAAGGTTGACATCGCTTTTCATATACTCAATAGACCTCTCCACCACCCTTTGCGCAATTTTTGAGAATGCAGGCAGAAGATCGTTCTCCCGAAGTAACGCAACTGACTGCTCTGCTGTTTCAAGGGTCAGAATCTTCTCTGTAAGATCTGGCGCTGCACCGCATGACGCTGCATAGGCTGCGATTGTCTCCATCCTGGCATCGCCAAACATGCAGTGTGTGTTGAATATCCCAGCAGCAACCTTTGCAAGCTTGCCTATATGGCCTATAAGCATGACCCTGCTAAAACCCCTAGAGGCACATTCAGTCAGCATAAAACCAACATGATCTCCGATCTTTATTATAGCTTCATCATCTATCCCATAATCCTCTTTAAGAAGCCTCTTGCCGATATATCCTGATGCCAAAAAGATATTCTTGTTCCCTGAAGCCTTAGCAACATCCAGCTCCATTGAAAGAGTGGCCCTGTAGGCATCCTGGGATTTTGGCTCCACAATGCCAGTTGTGCCTATAATCGATATGCCTCCCTTGATCCCAAGCCTTGGGTTAAAGGTCTTGGACGCAACAGCTTCTCCCTTAGGCACGCTTATCTCTACCACATATCCATATTCTTTATTAACGATATTGCTGACATCCCTGAGTATCATGCTTCTTGGCGCAGGATTGACGGCATATTCCCCTACAGGCACAGGCAGACCTGGTTTTGTAACTATGCCAACTCCAGCACTGCCCCTTATCTCAATACCAGGGCTATCAGTCTTTTTTATCGCGCAAAGGATTTCTATCCCGTGAGTAACATCGTTATCATCACCCGCATCCTTTATAACAGCACATCTGGCATAATCCTCTGAAAACTCCTGCGCTGTCAAAGCAAAGGCTGCCCTCTCTTTGTTCGGCAGCTCAACCTCAACTGAATCGATCTGTCTTTGATGTACAAGCATTAGAGCGCATGCCTTTGCAGCAGCCTGAGCGCACGCCCCTGTTGTGAATCCCTTACGAAGCGGTTTTTCATCTGAATTTGATGCTAACTTAGTCCCTCTCATCCCTGACTAGTCCGCAGTGAGTTTAATCAATGCATTTATAATTGAAACAGCTACAGCGCTTCCCCCCCGCCTGCCTTCATTTGTAATATACGGCACTGAAAGGCTTTGCAAAGCCTCTTTTGACTCTGCCGCACCTACAAATCCAATAGGAACCCCAATCACCAGAGCTGGAAGGGTCATATAACGCTCAATTATATTGATCAGCTCAAAAAGCGCAGTCGGCGCATTGCCAATTACTACTATGCTTCCATTAATATAAGATTTTGCCATCCGCATAGCAGAGACTGCTTTGGGGATCTTGTCAATCTCTGCCATCTGGACTGCCTTGTCATTATTGATAAAACATAAAAGCTCATTCCCAAATTCTTCTATCTCCTTTTTTCTGATCCCAACCCTTACCATCTCAACGTCTGCTATAATATTGCATCCAGATATTATCGCACGCAGACCCATATCAACAGCATCTGGATGAAAAATAATACTCTTTGCAAATTCAGTATCTGCTGTGGCATGCGCAACCCGCTTGATTATCTCTCTCTCCTTGCGCTCGCTTAAAAAATCCCCCAGCTCATTTTCAATAATGCGCATGCTCTTGCCTTCAATCTCTTCAGGCCTCATATATATCATGATATGTCTATCTCCTTCTCAATTATGTTTAGCCCCTTTATATTGCTCAATGCTTTTAATAAAATTCCTTGCCCATAGTGGCGATGACGCAAAATGAATATGAACATAGCTTGCAAGTGTATTACGCGTTAAAAATCCGTCATAACCCACATAGTTGTCTCTCCAGGGTTTATACACCTTAAAGGCAGGATTTGCTGTATCCTTCATCTTATCTATATATGACCAGTGAAAGATATGTCCTTTAGTTTTACTGCCTCTGTTGCAGAGGATGTTGTCCGATAAACTCTCAATATTATGATAACCGAACATCCTGAGCCCCTTTCCCATTCTCACAGTGCCAGGGAATATCCCTGTCATGGGGAACTCCTTACCGTCCATATCCTCAATGCTGTTCATGAGATACATCAATCCGCCGCACTCTGCATAGATGGGCATGCCCCCCTCACTCTTTTCTGATATATCCTTCATCAACGAGGCATTCCTGGAGAGTTCAGATGCAAACACCTCAGGGAATCCGCCTCCCATGTATATGCCGTTAGCTGACGCTGGCACCCTTTTGCTCTTTAACGGGCTGAATCGTATCAGCTTAGCGCCCATACTTTTGAGTATATCCAGATTATCCTCATAATAAAAATGGAATGCTTTATCATGGGCTATTGCTATTGTAACCCTTTTCTCTTCACAACTTTGCTTAAATATGGTCTTAGGGAATTCAGGAAGGCAAGGCGCTTCCTCCCCTATCTGAATAATAGACTCAATATCAACGGACTTTTCAATAAGTCTGGCAAGATCTCTAAGATACTTCCGCATGTTCAATTCACTGGAAGGCGTCAGGCCTAAATGCCGTTCAGGCAAAGATAGAGCCTTATCCTTTGGAACATACCCCAGAACAGGAAGGCCTGTTTTCTCCTCTATTGCCTGCTTTGCAATCTCATAATGGTATAAACTGCCTATGCTGTTAAGAACAAAACCCTTTATCTGCAGACCTCTGTCATATTTTTGAAACCCAAGAGCCATGGCACCCGCGCTCCTTGCCATCCTGCCTGCGTCAATGATGAGTATAACAGGAGAGCGCAATATCTTTGCAACATGAGATGTGCTGCCTGTGTCTGTATCTGCCCCCAGTCCGTCGAATACACCCATAACGCCTTCAATCACAGAGAACGACGCCTCACGCGCCTTCCTTTCAAAAAGCTCCAAAACAACATTCTTTGATAGAAGAAAGGAATCCAGATTTCTGCAAGGCCTTTTCGAAATCCTGCTGTGCAATCCTGCGTCAATATAATCAGGCCCGCACTTAAAGGGCTGAACATCAAGTTCCCTGTTCATTAAAGCAAGAAGGAGTCCAAGCGTGAGTGTTGTCTTTCCAACACCGCTCTCTGTGCCTGCTATGACTATGCGTGGGTAGTTATTCAAATTAAATCCTTAGATAATTCTATCCCTGTAATGCTCAGGGTCTCTGTGAAGATGAGCTACCGCAGATATTAAAATATCATCCTTTTCTATTACATAGAGAAGAGCATAAGGAAACCCCTTCAAAATGCAGCGTCTGGTTTCTTGACCTATTCTTGCCCATGCCTCTGGCATAAGTTTTATTCTTTTGATGGCTCCATCAACTTCTTGAAGAAAACGGTAGCCTAACCCAGGCATTTGATGATTATAATATTTAACTGCATCATCAAATTCAATATTAGCGATAGAAAGGAACCGAACTTTCAACGATCATACCCTTTTTTAATTTCATCCCATTCAATTGCCTCAAGCTCACCGCGTTTATAGGCTTCATATCGAGCCTCTGATTCAGCAATCCAACACTCTTCAATGTTTGGGTCTGGTTTATCGAGGCTAAAGAGAATTGCTTCGACTAACTGAATACGTTCACGTGGTTGAAGCCTGGCAGCTTTTTTTGCTAATTGACTAACCGATTCCATAATATTTCTCCTATTCATAATGCTTTTAAATTTTCAGTGGTTTGTATTTCTAATTTTATGGGACATCCCATCTTCATCCCGAACAATTGTAACAATAAATTTCATTGTCTCTCTCCTTTCACTGATTTTCCATTGATCAGACTATATGTTCAGTTAAGGCTTGGAACTCAATATCAGTCTTCACAAAGGAACAATATAGTCAAGCCAAGAATTGTGCAATCATGTTTTAATGTTCAACGATATTCTTTAATTATGACTTATCTGTTAAATCCAAAATATCGTAAAGCAAATCCAAATTCAGATTAGAGCGCAAAAGATCGGCAAGAGCGTCGTATTCATTATCCTGATTAAATCCCTCACCGCCTGTTAATTTTGCCAATCCCTTTTCACCTCTAATGTTGTTAATAAGCCATCTCCTAAATGCAAAATTGTCGAATATGCCGTGAATGTATGTGCCGAATATTTTGCCGTCAGCGCTCATTGCACCATCCTCAATGTGCACATTTTCTATTCCCCTCTTTTCAATGAGAAAAGCTGGTTTTGCTTTACTGCTTCTCCTTGTCTCGCCATGATGTATCTCATACCCCTTAATTGCCATTCCAGTTCTTATATCCTTACCCTGGATCTGAAAGGTTTTTTTATCTACCATAATATCTGTTTCAATATCCAAAAGCCCAAGGCCATCTATTTTTTTATTTGTTGATTCAACACCCGACATGTCAGATAATCCCCTACCCAGCATCTGGTACCCCCCGCAGATGCCGATAATATAAGCTCCATCCTCTGCCCTCCTTCTTATTGCTTCAGCAATTCCGTTATCTGCAATATATTGCATATCAGCAAGGGTGTTCTTTGATCCAGGTATAATTATTACATCAGCCCTATTTATCCGATCACAGTCCATTGTGTACTCCAATCGAATCCCTTCTTCTGCGTCAAGGGTATCAAAGTCTGTAAAATTAGATATGTGAGGAAGCCTTACAACTGCAATGGTGACTTTATCATTATCTATATCATGATTCTGTTCTCTTCTCTGGAGGGCTTCCCGCTCTTCAAAAAATAGAGAATCCTCCTCTGGAATATGGATATCCCTGAAGTATGGCACTACCCCCATAACACTTTTGCCAGTGCGCTCTTCCAGGATGGATAGGCCGTCATAGAGAAGCGCCTTATCACCGCGAAATTTATTTATTATGAATGCCTTGATCATATGTCTCTCCGACTCTTCCAGAAGCTCAAGGGTGCCCACAAGCCATGCAAACACGCCTCCCCTGTCTATATCGCCCACAAGGATAACAGGAGCGTTAATCATACTTGCTACTTTAAGATTAACGATGTCCCTCTCCTTGAGATTGAACTCTGCAGGCGATCCTGCGCCCTCAATAACAACAATATCGTACTGTGACATCAGCCTATCCAGCGATCCCTTTACAATTTCCAGAGCTTTTGCCTTATACTCATAGTATTCCACTGCCTTCATATTCTTATGGGGCTTTCCAAGGACAACTACCTGGGATCCAATATCGCTTGTGGGTTTTAGCAGTATGGGATTCATATCAACTGTAGGCTCAATCCTGCACGCACCAGCCTGCATGGCCTGAGCGCGTCCAATCTCCAGTCCCTCTGAGGTTACAGCAGAGTTAAGTGCCATATTCTGCGCCTTAAAGGGAGCAACGCTGAATCCTTCCTGAAGGAATATCCTGCATAGTCCTGCAACCAACACACTTTTGCCCACACCTGAGCCTGTGCCGCAAACCTGAATAGCCTTTGCCCTCATCTCTCAATGCCCCTCCTTGATCTTACTCCAATATTATAATAATGCTTCACCATTCTCATCTCAGTGACCAGATCAGCAATTCCAATAATATCTCCTGGCGCATCTCTTCCAGTGAGAACTATCTCCTGATCAGGAGGTCTTCCTTTTATTATTTCAATGACTTTATCTGTGCTGATAAGCCCCATGCCCATTGCGTAATTTATCTCATCCAGAATTATAAGATCATATCTCTCATCCTTTATAACAGCCTTTATCCGATCCAGTCCTTTCTGTGCGCAGACTCTATCCGCCTCCTCCATCTCCTGTCCTATTCTTCGCTTTCTGCCGAATTGTTCAACCTTAATACTGTCACTTAACATACGAAATGCATTGATCTCACTGTAATCGCCAAGTTTCATAAACTGGCCGATGAACACATTAAGTCCTGCTCCAGCAGCGCGCAAAGCCAGTCCTATTGCTGCTGTAGTCTTTCCCTTTCCGTTGCCTGTGTAAACCTGTATATATCCATTCATAATATCTTATCAATCTGTAGGGGCGAACGGCTGTTCGCCCCCACAACCGACGAAGAGCGCTTCGCCCCACAAATAACAATCAGCATCAATCAGCTATATCTCTTCCAAAAATCGATCTCTTCCCTATCGGGCTTTCCATCAGGATTGTCTCTATCATATGCCCATCTTAAGGGATTATTCACAATATACTGTCGAATAAAATCTAAACTCCTCTGATTTCGTATAATATGCTCATAATAATTCCTCTGCCAAAGGGGTTTACCCCTGGTGCCTCTTATCATGTTTATCTTTGATGTGACTGACGATTTGTATCCAGATATCATGGATGAAAGCGATCTAGGCTTCATCTGTAGAGGCGAACGGCCGTTCGCCCCTACAACCGACGAAGGGTCATTCGCCCCTACAATCGGTGAATTATCATCTATCCTGACATCTTGGATAAAAACAATAGCATGAAAATGATTCGGCATTACAATGAATTCATCCAATTCGATCTCCAAACGTATTTCCGATGAGAGCAACCATTCAGATTCAACTATTTTTCCGAATTCATTCAAATGCATCTCTTCACCAATAATATTTCCAAATAAAGGCTCACGCTTATATGAGCATAGGGTTACAAAATACGCCCCTGCCTTTGAATAATCGTAATCCCTTAAACGTATTGAAGATCTCTTATGTACAAATGAACTCTTCATAACAACCTTCCGCTAAAAATCGCAGCTTAAACCTACAAGATATTCCCTGGGAGGCGCAGGATAGCCATCCCCGTAATGGTAATCATTATCAAACATATTCTCAACCTTAAGAAAAAATCTCAATCTGTTAAGATAATATTCAGCCTTAAAATCTGCAACATAATAACATGATACTGATTCAGAATTATCAGATCTGGAGAACTGATCTGATGCATATTTATTATTGAACATAAAGGACAATTCATCCAAAGGTTTATATTTAAGGTCAAGCCTTGCTGTGTGTTTTGGGGAACATGTAATATAATATCCAGTCTCCTCATCCTTTGCTATGAGATATGTATATGAAGAAGCCGCACTTATACCTTTTATTATCACCCAGCATAGGGAAGCCTCGATCCCCTTCCTAGTAACCTCGCCAAAATTCTCATACATACCAGTTCCGTCATCTTCCCTCACATATGTAATCCTGTCTTTGATAGTATTCAGAAATGGGGATAGACTGAAATGAAATGCCTTCTTATGCTTGAATGAAATTGTCGCGCTGTAATTCATCGACTTTTCAACATCTAAACTTGGATTCGCACGAGTTGTGGATGTCTCATCGTATCTTTTCAGCAGCGGTGGGATATTATTTGTTCTGCTGACAGCAGCCTGCAAATCAACCTTGCCCAGGTCAAAACCTGCCTTGATCTCAGGATTAACCTGCGTAGCAAATTCGGAATAAAAATTTGATCTTACACCTATGGTCATGTTAAGCGGGATCGTTGAAAACCGAAAATTGTTTGATATGAATACCCCAAGCTTCTCTTCCCTATGCAATTCAAATTTATTGCCTTCAATCTCATCAACCTCAATGTTAAAACCTGTATTTACTGACCAGTTCTTGCTTATGGAAAAACCTGACGACAAATCCTCTCCAAATGACCAGCCATTGAGACTGGTTAGAGGATTTGTTGAGCTGTCTGGGTTACTGTTTTTCTTTTCAAAGTAGCTGTAATGGGTGCCGATCTTAATCCTGCCGAGCTTGCAGAGTAGTATTGAGCTTACTGCCTCGGATTCAACCCGCGCCCTTGGAGTTGAGAATTGGGGCAGGCCTGCCCTGCCAGCATCCTCCCAAGAATAATCTACTGACAGATCGTACATATGATTTATCCAGGGTTTAAAGCTTACCCTTGCGCCTGCACGTCTCTTTTCCTTATCATTGTTATCTCTAAAACCGTCTGTCTTATCCAGACCAGCGGATATACCGAAACCCCAATCGCCAATCTCCTGCTGAAAATTCAGAAAATAATTCTGCGTGCATAGGTTGCCAAATGAGGTCTCAGCGCTCACCTTTGAACCGATGATCTTCTTGCTTGTTATGATGATCGCGCCTCCGCTTGTGTCATCCCCATAGGCTATAGAGCCTCCGCCCTTGTGTATCTCTATCCTCTCCACATCCTTCAGGGATACCAGATTCCATTTGATAGAGCTATGCTTGGATAAGGGATCGTTTATGGGACGTCCGTTAAGCAGAACACGGACTTTATAGGAACCGCGAAGCTTAATAGAGCTTTCCCCAGCAGTGACATTGGGTATCTGATTCAAAAGCTCTGTTATTGTGCGCACATTCATATTCCTGATTTCCTCTGCTGTAATAATTATCACATCGGATTTGTTTTTGGAACTATTTTGACTTTCAATAAACTCTTTATAATGTATTTTTTTTTCTGTCATTTTGCGTTGTAGGGGCGAAGGGCCCTTCGCCCCTACGGGATCACGATCATTTTCCTCAGCTATCAAACATTTGTAATCTGGTGATGATAATATAATCAACAGGAAAGCACAACCCATTAGCAATGGCTTTAATCTCATAATCTCACTGACTCCTGTTTATCTTTTCCTCATCCATCCATATCCGAATAGCCCGATTATGCAGAGCACAATAATAATTACTGCCCATGACGATCCAGAGGACGTGATCTTTGTATCCTCTCTCTTCTCCTCTATCATTTCGTATCCTTCGATGTATTCAGTATCATTCTTTATGCTCTGCGTCTTTTCTACCTTTTTGCCTGCAAGCTTTTCAAGAAGCTCATTCCTTTCTCTGACTGCCTCCTCAAGACTTTTAGAGGCTGCCTTTGAAAAAACAGCCTTAAATTCATTTATAAGCTCAGGCGTTAAAAGACCGTACATTGATATGATATTTACAACCATCTGATTTAAAGCAGGATTGTTGCATGTATGATCGCAGCAGGCAAGGCCCTTCTCAATAACGCTCATTGCGTAATCTTTAGATAATCTCTTCTTGATATCTTCTGACGCATTCCAATAGTCCTTGCGCACTGCCTCAAGCATACGCGCATTCATGGACTGCAATGCCCAGGGATTCTGCTCATTAAAGAACTCCTCAATGTCAAGGTTGTATTTATCCTCAACATATACCTCAAATACCTCCCTCCACTTTTCCTCATCAACAGCAAAGGGCACAGTCACCTGAAAGCCCCACATATTTTCCAGAAAATCAGCCATCTCTCTTGCACCCGCATAGTTTTCCTTTTTCATGCCCTCTATCCATTTTGGATTCAGATAACGCGACCGAAGTTCATTCCCCAGAGTCTTCTCAATATCTTCAATATAAACACTTTCGCGCTCCTGCTGTCTGGAGATCAATACATCAGGATAATTATTGCTGACCCTATTGACTGCCATGGATAGACCGCCAAGGTATTGAAACACGTCATCATTGTCCATCAGACCATATACATTGGAAGAGCGGCTGTGCACAGTTACCCTTATATCCTCAAGGTTCTTTTTATATACTCCTTCAAGGGGCTTGCCCCAAATATCCCTGCTGTATCCGAATGAGACCATATCAATATAGATATCAGCAATATCATCATCATGCTCCCATAAACCGCTGGACGGAACTATCTCAGATACCTTTGTCCCGTAACTGCCTGGCTTTGCTGAAAAAATCCTGATCGCGCTTAATAGCTCAGCCTGATCCCTGCTGTATCCCTTGCTTTGAAGGTGCCGCTTTATCTTACTGCTGTGCCTTGCAATGAAATTATCCACATCTGTCAATTTTCCAGCCTGACGCACAGCCTCATCCAACAGCAGAATGAGATTTGGAAAGGAATCCCTGTACAGGCCTGAGGCCTGGATGTGCACATCGATCCTGGGCCTGCCAAGTTTTTTCCCAGAGATGGAAGCAACGCCCCTGATCTTGTTGTTCTTATCCCAACGGGGTTTCATACCTAAAAGATACAGAATAGCGCTCTCATTTATCCCCTCATTTCGCTGTGTCTCGCACGCCCAGAGCACAAAACCGATCTTGTCAGGATATGCGCCATTCTCTTTCTGATATTTTTTTATCATATCCATGGCCTGTTTCTTGCCCAGCAGATATGCGTCTTTGGAGGGAATTTTTTCAGGATCGAATCCATAAAAATTCTTCCCACTAGGAAGAGCCTCATAGTTTCTTACAGGATCATTCCCCTGACCTGCCTTTATATATCCTCCCTTAAGGGCATTTATCAGAGCATCCATTTCAGCTATTCCGCATAGGGATAGCTTATCTCTTATCTCTCCAATAGCAAGATCCTGGTTCCTTTTACTTATAAGCCTGCTGAATTCCTCTAACCCATCTCCGTCAGGCGAAATGCCAAGGGTATGCAGGCCGTAAGGTATAATGCTTCTTTTCAGCTCAAGCAGATAGTGCTCAATCGCCTCTATTGCCTGATCATCTATCGTTTTTAACTCAAGATCTTTGTCTATACCAATCTCCTTTACAATTTTGACAATCCGCTTCCGCTTCACTTGAGCAAGGTTCATGTCTCTGGAAATAACGCGGTTATACTCATCAATAAGGGATGAAAGCTCTGCATACTCCTCATAGACTCCTCCGCTCTTCATGGGCGGGATAAGGTGATCGATTATTACTGCCCTGCCGCGGCGCTTTGCCTGAATACCCTCGCCAATGCCGTCCACTATATACGGGTAGATATTGGGAAGATCCTGTATTAGCACCTCTGGCGGACATGACAGACTGAGTCCTGTCTGCTTGCCTGGCAGCCATTCATGCGTGCCGTGCCGTCCAAGATGAATAACTGCATCTGCCTCAAATCCGTATTTAAGATAAAGATAAAACGCCGTATACTGATGATGGGGGTAAAGCTCTGTTGAGTGATACAGCTTCATAGGATCATCGCCCCATCCCCTTGAGGGCTGCGGTAGCAGTATAATGTTCCCAAGATCAACATTGGGTATGATTATTTTGCTGTGCCTTATCATTATCTTTGATTTCTCAACCTTGCCCCATTCCTTGTCCACGCTTTTGCGATAATTCTCATCCATGCTCTTATACCATTTCATGTATTGAGATATGGGGATCTCAATCACGCCGCCGCTCCCAATAAGATCATCCAGCTCCCCAGGAGCCCAAGACCCGATGTTGCGCCCGCTCTTCAGTACCAGCTCCTTAATCCTGTTTTCCGATGGAAGTTCGCCCTTAATAGAATATCCCTCCTTTTTCATCCGCTTTAGCATTACCTCTAGACTCTTGAATATATTTAAGTAACTTGCCCCTACATCATGCTTGCCTGAAGAATGGTTGTAATATATAATTGCAATCCGCTTATCGCGATTCTTCTTTGTCTGAAGATTTCTCCACGCCTTGATCCTCTCAACAAGGAAGGCAATATTTTTTTCGATCGGCTGGTATTCATACGCATCACTGGCTGTTCCCTTATCATCAATCAATTGTCTGCCTCCAATAACTGTGGGCTCAATGATCCCGTTATACTCAGGTCTGCATACTGTGCGGGATATGGACATCTGCCCCAGCCCCTGGGGGGATTCCCACCATTCGTCAATGGAGTTATAGGAGAGCCTTATCGGACTCAGAACAGGCACATTCAGTCTATGCAATATCTCCATAGCCCTATTATCCGCTGTTGAAGCAAACTTAAATGACAATGCAGCAATAAGGTTAATCCTTGCCTTTCCGCTACTATCGAAAAAAAATCGCTCAACAGAGAGATGGGCTGGAAAAGAGTATACAGGGATTACGTTAACTGAAGCGCTTTCAAGTTTATCTATAATAGAACTAACAATCTTGCCTGTCTCTCCTGGAAATGCATGGGCCGAATAATCGGGCAAGCCTAGCCAGAATCCGTTGGGTTTAAATAATCCGCTCTCTTTGTACCAGGATAGGTATTCGTCAAAATTAGAAAATATCTTCCTGCTCTTGGGATGGAATATCCCAACTTCTGGCATTGAGAGAGGCTTTTTATATGCAACGTCAAGTTTGCAATCCCTGTTTAAGAGGTAAAGGAGCAGGTTCCTTAGGTTCTCTTTTACTGATGGCCTGAAATACTTTCTCACCTCAGTATCATATATAATTTTACCTTTGCCCCTTTTCTGGCGAAGGCCATACACAGAGGTTTTATCAAAGTCTGCATTTTTATTAATTAAGTCGGTGAGCCCCCTGTGCATAATGTCCACAAGGATAATCTTTGACTCACTGATCTTCCTGAGGTCTATCCTGCCGCGCTCAAGATCCTTATTTGTATAATAATAAAACTCATACTTATGCTTAATCTCTGGATTCTTCACAACCTCAGATATGGCCCAGCTTATCTTGTAAGTCTCTGACACACCAAGAAATATGCCGATCTTTTGCCTCTTTAACGCTCCTTGAGAGGCAGCAGCGCATAATAAAATCGATAGGATAATCGGCAACATCACTATTTTCAACCACCTCAACATATCGCTCCTTAAGCTGTAGGGGCGAAGGGCCCTTCGCCCCTAGGAAAATATATATAAATTCAAAAATATTTGGCAGGGCAATGCAATGATAAAGACTGCCCTGCCACAATGAAATGGGACTTCTGCTTTATGTAGCGGAGAACGGCTGTTCGCCCCTGCCCTTCGCCCCTACAATCTATCTTACAGACTATAAGATACTCCGAACTCAAGGTACCTTCCATCCTGAACATAATATCTATTATTGGGCTCTCCATTCTCTTCAGTAAGAGCGCCAGTGCTGTTATAGACCCGCTCAACCTCCTCATCCAGAATATTCTTGCCAAGCGCCCATACCTTAAGACTGCCGTACCTATAGCTGATGCGCGCGTCAACAGTGGTCTTTGCATCGTATTCTATGCGGTTCAGATAATCGACATAATAGGGCCCTGATCCATTAACATCAATGCCCATCATCAATCCCTTGATAGGATAGAAATCAAGACCGATCAGATAGGTCCAATTAGGCACGCCATACACATCGTATCCGTCAAGGTCAGAAACGATCCTGTCATTAGTGGGATGTTCATTGACCTTTTGCCTGCCCTTTGTCCATTCAGCCTTTAGATAGGATCCTGCAACGCGGTAACCCAGCCATGACAGCACGCGGCCGTCAGCCTCCAACTCAATGCCTTTATACTCTGCCTCTCCAGTGTTCTTCATCCCCCTGAAACTGGTGTCATCATACACACTGGTAAATTTATCCTTATACTCAGTGTAAAAGGCTGTTAGTGATATATTCACGCTCTTGTGGATCATATGTTTATACCCAAGCTCATAGGTTAACGACTCCTCAGGCTTCATGTCCTCAGGACGATTCTCTTCATAATCGTACTGGTGCGCCCATGCATAATATCTTGCAGAGGGGAACCAGAAGGTCTTTCCTATGGAGACATACAGTGTGGATAGATCATTGAAATGATATGAAGGGGCAGCAGACCATCCCAAAAGGGTTTCATCAGTATCGAATTTATTCGGAGACCTGTCTTCATACTTTAATTCCACCCTATCAATCCGTGCTCCGATCTTAAATCCGATATGATCCCCAAAAAGAAGGTCATTATCCCAGAAGAAGCCATAAATCTTCTGTTCGATATCTATATCATAGTCGTCACACTTATCACCTGGATCTGGGTCTAAAGGATAGGACCGTTCAGAATCGAATGTTATATCTTCGATGTTCAAACCTATTGATGGAGAATAGAACAGCATCCCCAATTTCTGATGATACCCTGCTGAGAGGGTGTATACATAGGTAATCTGATCCTTTTCATCTATATAGGCGCTATCTGGGGAGGTATTTTTTTTTGCCATGGCATTATATTTTTCATCAAAGTTGCTTCGTGAAATAGAGGATTTTAGAGATAATTTCTCTCCTGTATGAGAGAAATCTAAAGCAAAACTTGCAATATCCTGGTCCCTTGAATTATGCCATAAGAGTGTTGGATCTGTTTCACTCACAGGAAAATGCTTTTCGCGTCTGTAATTCTCCAGCTGCCACCTGTACTTGCCCAGGCCATAGGCAGTCTGATACTCATTATCTATTATATCAGAGCTTATACCTATCCTGGTATTGCCAGTAAGATTATAACCAAGCTTAGCAAGCCCACCAAGGCGCGTTCTCATCTCATCTTCATACCCTTCAGTGTATGAATATCCAAAATCACAAAAGTAATCCAATTGACTGAGTCTCCCCTGGATATTGGCATTACCGTCATAGCTGTTCCATGAACCGTAAGAGCTGGAAGCGTATATGCTGAAAGGCTTTTTCTTTGTGCCCCTCTTTGTAATAATACTGATAAGGCCCCTGGAAGAGCCAGGACCGTATGCTATGCCTGCTGAACGCAAAACCTCTATCCTCTCAATCTGGGATATCGGTATAAATTGAAACTGCGGATACCCGCTAATGCCTATCTTCTGGGGCACGCCGTCAATTAGTATAATAGGCCCGCCTGCCATTGTGCTCTGTACACCGCGCACCGCAATATTTGAATTGCCAGAAGTTGTATCTGTAACACCAGGTATCTTATCAAGAGCCTCGCCAATGTCCTTCGCCCCTATATCCTCTAACTCCTTGCTTGTAATAATGGAGATGCTGCCTGGCGTGTCCACCATCCTCAATTTGCCTGTGGCAGTCACCACAACCCTTTCAAGCTCGTGAATGCTCTCATTTTCTTCCGAAACATCTTCAATCGCTTCCGCTGCTACTTTATTAAAATTTGTATTCTGATCTGTTATCTCCTGAGCTTGTATATTAAATCCAATTAAAATCAGGGAAAAAATAATACATGGAACCCTAATTGTCTTAAGGGCATTGATCTTCTTCATTATCCTTCTCCTTTTTTTGCTTGCCCTTAAGCTAAAAGAATATATAATTGCCTTTAAGCTTAAGGGGTTTCTATTTTTCTTAAGCCCTGTCTCCTATTGAGGAGCCGCAAACTGCCAATAGGAGACATATACTCCAAACTTCTTATATCCAATACATAAGTATATCAATTGCATCATTACTATTTCATTTTTCTGTCCTCCTTTAGGTTTATGTAAAAATATTCAATGTTCATTTTTTAAGATCAGGCACATATATCACTTTTCCATTCTTCAATCTGTAGGCAGTCCCCAGCTTCTCCCCTTCGCGGCCACCGATTTTCTTCTCTGATATCTTTTCAACCTTAATCTCCTTGCCCTGCTTTGTGATTATCTCCCATGCGCCCTCATTATTCTTTTTCATTACAGTAATCTCGCTCTCCTCTGACATGAAATCCATAAGATGATAAGTGCTCACAAGTGCCAGGAAGAGACCTACGATGAAAACAAGACCTACATCAAAGAGATTGGCAAGGCCGCTTAAAGGGTCTTCATCCGAATTTGAATTATTAAAATTTGAGTATCGCCGTTTTTTTAGATATCTCATATATCACCCCAGCGTTTTATCCGGTTATGCATCAGATCCGGTCATGGCTTCTGTAATAAGCTCAATATCCCTTATATCCTGCTGAATCCATCTGTTCTTTATTGAGCTGAAAAGGAAGGCTGTTATCCCAATGGCCAGGCCCACAACCGTTGTTGTAAATGCTATGATAAGGCTGGAACTCATCTGCGCCATATCTCCCTGACTCATTGCTGCAAGACCTGTACCCATTGGGATGAGTGTGCCCATCAATCCAAGGCTAGGCCCTGCGCGAACGATGAAACGGATGCGGTCTAGCTCTTTCGAAAGCTTCATCTCCTTATCCTGTATCAACGATTCGATCCTTTCGTTGAGGAAACCCCCTCGTTCTTTAACAAGGGACGACAGCTTCCGTGTGTAAATCCGAATATTTAAGGGGATATGATGCTCTACCTCATCAGGCAATTTCTTATTTTTGTTTATATAGCTGAGATAACCAGAAATATCAAAATTTCCTTTAAGACGAAGTCTCATTATCCATTCGGATAATATTCCTCCAGCAAGAATAACTATCCATATGCTTAATAGAACGAGCAGGGTCATAACCGGATATAAAAGTCCGCTTGAGATAGTATATATAATAGTCTGCAAAATTCCCATTGTTTGATGCATCCTCCTTCATTCCAATGATTATACTTAAGATGGTGATAAACTATGATTTTATGCCGCAGATGAACGCAGATTTAAAAGGATTGTATATTCAAATGAACTTTTACAAACTAAACAAAATTTTCGTTGGCTGTTTAGTTTCAATCGCTTAAAATCTTCAAAAAAAATAAAAATCTGCGTTTATCTGCGAAAATCTGCGGCAAAAATACATTAATAAAAAATCGTCAATTATGCCCTTTATGGGTATATATAAGTCCCGTATTAATTCCGTAACTTTCCGGTCTCTTTTAAAAGCTCTGCAGGTTTTATCACTAAGTCAATTATTCGAACCTTCAAATTAAGCTTTCCCTTTTCTCTGAATAAACCGCTTAAAAATCCAAATCCAAATAATATGCTAAATGCTGAAATTAGTATAATAAGGGATGTTGAATCAATAGGATCATGAATGGAAGTAACTGAAACTAATCTGTATACATCCCTTGCCTCCTGATATATTGGCGCTATTATTACAGTTAAAACAAAATATAGAGATATAATCATCATAACAATTCCTAGAAAGTATGCGCCGGATCCCTCTATCCTTTTACGCACCGGAAGGAGTAATAAAATTGTGAGAAGTACAACACTTAAGAATATGCCAAATAGCATAAGGGATGATGAAATAATTGAAATTGAGAAAATGCTGTGTGTCATGGAGACTGTAATAAAAATAACCATAGCGCAAACCGGGCATGGAAGGCTCAGGTATAGAGCGCCTATTCGACTGCTCATCTTTGTTCCATCCTTCTTATGACTCAAGAGGCTTATGCCCCAGATGAACATTCCCAGGGCAATTATGATATGTATGATCATCCCGTAACTTAAAGTTTTGATCAACTTCTCAATGAATGTCTGCAAAGGAAGATATAAAACCAAAAGAGTAATAATTAAAAAAAACAATAGATATAAAATAAATATCCCGGTCAGAAGGCCTATCCTTCTAATTGCGGAAAGATCTCTGCTATAGAGTATTGATGAAGCCGAAAGTCCTGTTTTTACTCCAAAGGCAGATACAGCAACAGTAATCCCTGCTATCAATAAAGACTCATCCATCTCTCTCACCTCATTCACGTTTTATCATTTGATACTAAATTAAACACCTAATGATTAGTTTCTAAGTTTTCCTGAAATTGCATCCCCTGTATGCCTGACAAAAATATCCTGTATAAGGGGATTTTCACCCAAACCATGAAGAAACAGATCCACCCTAAAACCTTCCTTCTCTAAGATATTTTTCCATGAATCCTCCTCATCCCCTGCCATATCATTAATTGCATGATCCCCTGCAACAAGCATAAAGGGCATAAGCGTTAACTTCTCAATATCATCCCTCTTAAGTCTGGGTATTATTTCATCAAGCAGGGGAGAACCCTCAACTGTGGCAATATATACAGGCAGGTTCTTCTCATCTATCATATTCTGCAGTTGCATGTATACAGAGTTCCCTGGATGATGACTCCCATGTCCCATAAAGAGCACCGCTTCTGCTGGACGGAGTTTTGGAACCTGCTTTTCAATACTCTTTATCACATCCATAAAATCCTCTGACTCGAATAGAAGGGGCTTGCCAACAACAAGCCTCTTAAATTCTCCATTAAACTTCTCAGCCATAGATATAACCTTATCATTGTATTCCTCTCCTGGAATAATATGAAGGGGTTGAACAATAACATCGGTAAATCCTTCACTCTTCATCCTCCAAAGCGCCTCATCTACCTTGTCTATAAAAATATTATCACGCTCCTTAAGCTTCTTTATTATTATATTTGAGGTAAAGGCCCTCCTTAGTTCGTAATCAGGGAAGGCCTTAGCAATTCTATTTTCGCATACATCAATAGTAAGCCTCCGCGTCTTAGCATAGCTGGTACCAAAGCTTACCACTAGAATACCCTTCTTGTTCATCATCTTCTTTGCACCCCCACTCTCTATCAAACTGCATCCTGCAATACATTTGACTAAAGTTATTAAAATTAAGAATTTTCTCATAATCCCTTTCATGATTTCTTTATGGTAGATTTGCCTCCACAACTTCGGTAGCATTTCGTAAATTACGACATAAAAAAATCCCCAGACCCTTTCGGACTGGGGATTCCCCTTTTCTTATCCACAGAACTTATCTTACCCTTTCTTACTACCGAAGAAATACGGCAAGTATCCACAGGCAGGTCTTCTGGCTCCCGGATCGATCTACTAACCGCGCCTTCCCATTCGCCTTGTCAAATATCAAAAAGAACAACGAACAGTGACATCATACGGTTTTCGTCCCCGGCTACAGCGGCGGGTCCGCACCCGAATTAAACGGGTTTCCCTATTATCTCCTTGTTAAGCGGAGCACCTGTATATCTTATAGAATTTCAAATAACAAAAAAGCTCTGATACACTTCACGAAAAACTATAGCTGATAATTTCTAAAAAGAAGTGTATATCATTGCTTTCAAAATAAGCGACTTCGTCGCTACAGGATTCAAAAATTCGTTGGAACACCCCTAGGGGCGAAGGGACCTGCGCCCCTACAAAAAAAATCCTTAAATCCATCTAAGGATATTAAGGATTGCACCCAGTTTGCTTTATCCCTAATTTGACTGAATCACTATTGTATTAGAAAATAGTACAAGCATTCAGCGCAATTTCATGGGCAGGTCTTCTGGCTCCCGGATCATTCTACTAACCACGCCTTCCCATTCGCCTTGACTGCATAATGCAAATAAACGAAAAGTGACATCTCGTGGATTTCGTTCCCGGTTACAGCGGCGGGACCGCTCCTGATTTTAACAGGATTCCCTTTTAATCTTCATCTGAAGAGCCCAGGAAGTCATAGGTTAAACTTAATACCAACATATTTTAGGTCAGAAAGATGTCAAGGGAAAATTACATTCTCCAAGTAATATAATCAAAATCATTATTGCAATAGTTACAATTGATACAGCATACATCAATCGGATAGAAATTTTTATATCCTTCCTCTTCCTTGTTCTATTCAGAATACCAATGATCGGCTTCTCATGTTTGATTCCATTATAAAAGCAAATTCCTCCAAGTTGAATTCCTATTGCGCCTGCAAATCCTGACTCAGAGATTCCCGAATTCGGACTGGGAGATTTTCTGCCATCTCTGATGATTGATTTAATCGATCCTGTTAAGGACATTCTTAGGAAAAGGGCAGCAACAGGTATAAGGATTGCAGAGAGGCGGGCAGGCATCCAGTTTGCTATATCGTCTGTCTTTGCTGAAAAAAATCCGATCTCGCAATATCTTTCATTCCGATAGCCCACCATAGAGTCAAGTGTATTTATCGCTTTATATGCCAATGCCAAAGGCGCACCCCCCACAAAGGCATAGAATAAAGGCGAGATGATTCCATCCACAGTATTTTCTGCAATAGTCTCAATCGTTGCCCTAATGATCTCACTCTCATCAAGTTTTTCCGTATCCCTGCCAACGATCATAGAAAGCGCCTTTCTTGCTTCATCCTCATCGCCATTCATTAGTAGCTTATATATCCTCATTCCTTCTTGGCCTAAACACCTTGCTGATATGGCTGTATATATTAAAAGACATTCTACTACAAACTCAAGCCAAGGAGAAACTAATGAAGATAATACTATTAGATAATAAACAGTAAAATAAGTTGAACCTACTATTAGTAACACAAGAAAAAAGCCTGAAAGTTTCAACTTTCTAAAATGAGTTCTAAAGAAATTCTCCAAAACCTCAATAAACTTTCCGATGATCCTTACTGGATGAGGAAACCAATAAGGATCACCGAATAATATATCTAATATAAAGGCTGCAATAAGCTTCCAGGCTATCATGTCTCTGCTATTATTGAAGAAAGCTCCTCTATCAATCTCTGATTAGCAGTTCTATCTCGTACTGCAATCCTAATAAAGCTATCGTTAAGCCCTCTGAAATTACTGCAATCCCTAATAAAAATACCCCTATTTAACATCTGTTCCTTTACTTGTTGAGAAGTGATTCTAGACTCGATCTTTATCAATACAAAATTTGCATCAGGATAGAATGGTTTTAATCCATTAATCTTTATCAACCTCTCATACAGAAAATCCTTTTCTCTTATCATCATATTTCTGCTATTGGTAATGAATTCTCTATCCCTTAACAGACTAATACCAAGATTATCAGCAAAAACATTAACAGACCATGGTTCCTGAAAACGTTGCAACCTCTTGATGAGACTACTCGAACCCACTCCATATCCAAGCCTAATCCCTGGAATAGAAAAAAATTTAGTAAAGGATCGAAAGATAAAAAGATTATCTATAGACGCTGCAATATCAACTAGACTTTCCCTAATACATAAATCAATAAATGCCTCATCTAATACTATCATCGAACAACAACTTTTCATGTAATCGACTAAATAGATTAGTTTATCTCTATGAAGTATTCGGGATGTAGGATTATTGGGATTGCAGATGAAGATGATACTAAAATTATCCGCTCTATCGACTATTTTATTAATAGGAATATCGAATCCATTTTCTTCATTCAACTCAACATATTCAATACGTGATCCAATATTAGTTAGCGCTCTCTCATACTCAGTAAATGTTGGGGATAATAATAATGCACTTTCAGGTCTCAGGGTATTAGCTATGAGGTATATCAATTCTGTGGAGCCATTTCCTACTATGATGTTATCCTCATTTATCTTTCTATTATTAGAGACAGAGGAATCATCATTACAATGCAATTCTTCATTTGTTAAATACTCTACAATGGCAGCCTTTAGCTTCTTATATTTTGGATCAGGATAATGAAGGATATCATCCAGAGTATTCCTTATAATTACCTCAACTGAAGAAGGGATACCAAGAGGATTTATATTCGCGCTGAAATCAATTATTTCGTCCCTAGTCAACTTGCATAGCTCTATAGCCTCATTTATGTTCCCTCCATGATTAAAAATAGAATAATCCATCTGTTGCCTTCGCTATTGAGATCGACATTATTGACATGCCATATGCTATTGATGAAGATTGTCAATATTAAAATTACCATCACTCTTGAAACAGGATTGCTGTAAGGATCTACTCTTTATTAAAACAAATCCATTAAGAGAATATTACTCAAATTTCATTACTGTCGCCCTGCCATTGCAGCTTGCATCATTGAAGGCGACATAAGGAATTCCGTTATATATATATAGCGAGACATCCTTGACTTCTCCATCTGAGAATCCATCGCCTCCAATCGCTATCCATTCATCATTAATATATCCCATTAGGGTTGCCTTATTATAGAGATTACCATCTCGATATGCAACATAAGGAATGTTGTTATAGACAAACAATGATATATATTGGACATCTCCACCAGAGAATCCCGGATCCCCAACAGCATACCATTCGTTATCAGTATACATCATGAGCGTCGCCCTGTTATTGATACTTTCATCTCTATACGCTATATATGTTATATCGTCGCATACAAAGAGCGAGGTGTATTCCGCGCCGCCTCCAGATAGATTTCCATCTCCCATAATATCCCATGTGTCCTTTTCATTATCATACCTCATTACCTTAGCTTCATTATCATTCTTTTTATCACAATATGCAGCGTAAGGAATCCCACTATAAATATAAAAGGAAACATCCTTAACATCTCCTTCTGAAAAACCATGATTGCCTCCAAGCCAAATCCAGTCTCCCTTGTCGAATTTCATTGCCATTGCCCTGTAATAAGACCATAAGTATGAAGTATAATAACTGCGAAAGGCGACATAGGGGACTCCGTCATCCACATATAGTGATGTGTACCTGACCTTGTTTGGAGTGAAGCGATCATCTCCAACACTAATCCAGTTGCCATCTCCATACTTTTTTACTGTTAGAGCTCCGGTGTTAATAAAGAGTCCTTCCCTCTTATCTCTATACGCTATATAGGGGGTATCCCCATCTACATATAATGATATATACTCCACCTCATTATCAGAAAAGGAGGCTTCGCCAACAGTCATCCAGTTCCCGCCTTCATACATCTTTACTGTCGCACCGCTTCCATTTTCAGCATCTACATACGCGACATAAGGAACGCCCATTGAGACATGTATCTTTGTCTCCTTTGCCTCTCCGTCCGAGATGCCTGAATACCCAAGAACCTTCCATTGTGGGGGGGTAGAGGTGGTTTGAAATTTGAATTCATAATCCTCTTCCATGCAGTTCCCGGCAAGATCCTCAACATCCCTGCTGATTGTTGCTGTATAGTCAGCGCCGTAATCAAGGTTATAAGGTGCGAAGCGGGCTTCTTTATTGCTGTATTCCACTGTCCCATCAATATATCCTGTCCCATCGCTTACACAGAATCTATCAGGAGTTACTGTATTGATGTTCATCTCTTCACTGAACCTAACCACAATAGATGATATTACTGAAACATCAGTGGCATTATTCTTAGGGGCTGTTGATACTACTATCGGGGGTGTTATATCCTCTGATGTCTGATCCGTAAGACAATTGTAATAAAATTCAAGGCGATATTTGCAGTTGGAAAAATAGCTCGCCTGTTCCATCGATCCAAACATCAGCTTTCCATAGCTAGTTCCGTCAGTGCATCTTATTATATATATCCTATCTGTGGAATAGGATTGGGGGGGTATACCCTTCATATATATAATTGCCTCATCATCATCTTTATCCTCTATATTTGATGTGGTATACTCATATGGATCATCTTCAGCGCCTGATCCGTTGGTTGTTGTGAGTAACAGCATCCTATTGCAGTTTACCTCGCCTTGGGTAAAAGGGTTTTCATTTATCCATGTGCGATAATCCTCCTCAAATAGATCCTGGTCTACATTATTGGATGTTATCTCGGAAAGTGAATCAAGGCCTTCAAGACCCGTAAAATACCATCCGCCCTCTCCAAAGGAGCCTTCTCCATTATCCTCTGATGCAGTAGACCCGCCATTAGTATAAAAATATGAGCCCTTGATCATAATATCCCATTCCATGGTAGCGCTCTCGCTTTCAGGCACCTCTTCACCTGTGCGAAGGTTAAAGTAGATCTTCGAGTATGAATAACTCAGAGCATAATAAGTGCCTTCAACAGTAATCGTTTCATAACCAGATCCGTATCCTCCTGTTTCTGCTGTAGTAAAGACCCACTCCTTTTTAGATTCCATATTATTCCCGGCAGTGTCAGCAACCCCTGTTGTAATCGTTACAGTATAAACGGTTTCATGATCTAGGTCGTTTAAGGGTTTAAAAGTGACCTTCCTTTTACTATATTCCACCTCTCCTGCAACAAACTCGCCATCATTATTATTCATCTTAAATGTGTCGGCATTTATAGTATCAGCATCCATATCCTTGTCAAAGATAGCTGATATGGTTGTACAAATAGGCACATTAACGGCGTTATCCTCAGGAAAGATATCTGTAATGGTAGGCGGTACATCAATTGGCTTACGTTCAGTGGTAAAACTCCATTCTTTGACATCCTTCATATTGTTCCCGGCAATATCAGATACGCCTGTACTAATCGTTACAGTATAAGTGGTCTCATAATCTAAAACTCTTAATGGTATAAAACAGGCTGATCTCTTGCTATTATTGTATTCAACCGTGCCGGATAATTCGCTTGCTCCATTACTTACCTTATAGGTATTGGTATTAATTGTTCCGGTATCTATTTCCTCACTAAAAAGAGCAAATATCGAATCAGAGACCGATATGCCGCCGGCTCCATCCTCAGGTAAGGTTGACACAATAGTCGGCGGCGTTGTATCTATATCATCCCCTGGTGTAAGATTTTTGTAATATAAGGTAACATTGTATTTGCAGTCTGTAAAATAATCATCCTGCTCCAGCATTCCAAACATCAGCTTTCCATAACTTACACCATCCGCGCATCTTATTATATAAATTCGTTCTGTTGAATAACATTCGGGCGGAATACCCCTCATCCAAATTATTGCCTCATCATCGGAGGTATTCTCTATGTTAGATGTATCGTACATATAAGGATCATCTCTGGTCCCCGATCCATCAATTGTTGTAAGCAACAGCATACCATTACAATTCACCTCTCCCATGGTAAAGGGATTCTCATTTATCCATGCGCGATAATCCTCACGAAAGATATCCTTATTGACATCATCCACTGTTATCGCTGAGAGATCGTCAAGACCTGTAAGGCCCGTGAAATACCACCCTCCATTGCCCAATGAGCCTTCTCCGTATTCAACCGAGGCGCTTGATCCGCTGTTAGTATAAATATATGAACCCTTGATCATAATACCCCATTCCTTGCTGTTACTGCTGCTCTCAGGAACAAGCTCGCCTTTGCGAATATTGAAGTAGATGTTTGAATATGTATAACTTGAGCCATAATAGTCGCCCTCAAGTGTCACTTCATTATAACCTTCGCCTTCTATCTGGTCACTGATACTACTAATAGTTGAATCACCTCCAACATTCAAGGCATCTCCTCCCTTGCCTGAACCACCTCCGCATCCTGATGCAAAGAGATAAAATATAATCAGTAGGAATATTGATAAAGGCGCATATTTTTCTTTTTTCATAACACTGCCCCTATTATTGAAATTATACTTGTAATGATAAACCCCCAGAAGAGGTTCTTGTTTAAAAATTTTAATACTTTTATATTTTACAGTGAAAGCTAAATTTATAATTCCTGCCAGCTTGAATCAAAGAATCATCCCAGTTTAAATCCTTCATGTATATTACCGGAAATGATTTATATTTCCTGTTTCCCAAATTTTCTATCTCAAAAATAAAATTAATATCCTTAATGATACTGACGGAAGAGATATTGTATCCCATCCTGAAGTCGTACACAGTGAATGCAGGTGTCTTCTGATCTTCGGTCCAATCATGAGGTATTCTATCCTGTTCATCATAGATACGGGCGGAAATCTCCGACCAGAACCTGCCGTCAAAAAGCGGCGTCTTCTTCTTATCATACCTCAAACCCAGGATAACCTTTAAGGGCGGTATGCCTTCAAGCGGATCATCCCCTGTCTTATCCTCACCCTTTGTATATCCAAGCGTAGAAAAGACAGACCAACTCTGGCTCATAATAAAATCAAGACTGCTCTCAATGCCCCATATTTCTGCTTCCCCTATATTGCTAAAGGTCATTACACCAGGTTCATCTGACTCAGCCATTATAATATAATCATTTATCTTATTTAAATATGCTGATATTCCGCAGACAATCCTGGAATGCCTTATCTTCATACCGGCTTCATAATTCAGGCTTATCTCAGGATCCAGGTCAGGATTGCCTTCCAGGGTGCCGCCGCCCGGAACAGCGCCGTAGTAAAAGAGCTCCTCAAGCGTAGGAGCGCGAAATGCGCTTGAAAAAGACGCTAAAAAATTTATATGATCAGTAATGGAATAGAGGAGGCCTGCTGCCGCGCTCAGGGCCCAAGCCCTGTTTTCAGCCTTTTCCCTGTCTTCGGTTTCATTTTGACCATAGCACCAGTCATATCTTCCGCCTATTGTAGCTATAAAATCCCTGTGTAGTTTAATCTCATCATGAGCAAAAACAGCAACACTGTCATAGCTGCCGTCAACTACCACCTTATCTTCCCCATTCATTTTAAGAGGTGATTTCGCCTCATCATGATAGTACTCCATCCCTGTAGTCAAGGTCTGAGGCCAGATGGTTTCATATAAGAAAATTCCATGAGTTTGAGCGCCAAAGGTATCGATCTCCATGACGCCCTCAAGCAATATCTCTGAATAACCTGATTCCAGCGTGCCGAGCCTGGTGCTATTGATATACTTCACCTCTTCTTTTTGATAGTGGAAGCTCAAATTAAAAAATGAAAACCACGATCTTATTTCCCTCACATCATAACTGAGATAGACCATATCCCTATTTAAACGGGGAATGTCAATTATCAGAGAAAATTCCTCCCCCTTTGACTCGGGGGTCTCAATATTCTCTCCTCTAAAGCGCTGAGCTGAAAGAGAAAGACTTTGTTTATCCCCAATGGCATATCTTGTATTAAAATTCATATTAAAAGAATCAAAACTGCTATGTTCAAGCTTCCCTTCAGGAGTATCCAGATCTCCAGCACTTCTTTTGATGGCACCTACAAGAATATTAAGCTTCTCATACCCACACTCTACCTCACCGCCAGCTGCTATAAAGTCATTTACACTCCCATAACTGGAATAAAAATTTACATCCGCATAATTCTCTTTAACTGCCGCAGACTTTCTGGTAATGATATTGATGACACCTCCGATAGCACCGGAACCATAGAGTATAGAGGCCGGGCCATGTATCACCTCTATCCGATCTATCTGGCCAACATCAATGGAATTCAGGTAGTCGCCTCCGGTGAGGCTGCTTATATGAGAATTCCATCTCTTTCCATCAACAAGCGTCACCACCCTGCTGGCGGACAAACCTCTTATTCTTGCCTTGCTGATGCCCGGTGTATAATCGTGATGTATCTCCACGCCGGCAACCTCTTTGAGGAGTTCCCCTGCGTTCTGAGGGGACTTCTCAAGTATATCTTTTTTATCTATCACACTAACAGAAACTGGAGTCTCAAAATAAGATTTCTCATATCTCGTAGCTGAGACAACAATCTTATTCAGCTCAATAGCCTCTTCTTCCCCAGCTGCATTCACTGCCCGCAGGGCCGTTATTGATATAATTATAATTATTAGATTAATTTTATTCATGCGAAACTTCATAATTATCATGCCTTTTTCTATTTTCCCGGGTAAAATTTAACTAACGCGCGGTAGTAGCAAAAATATATAACTAATGTTATTTAGTGCTACTAAATTTAATTAAGTAATATCTGATTAAATTCGCGTATCCCCGTCAACCTTTTTTTAAATAGATTTTAAAATTTTGTGAAGCTTTGAAGACAGTGATATTTTAATAATAAAAATTTTTTAGAGGTAATTTATTTACTATAATTACAAGGTTTTTATTTTATAAACCTAAAAACGAATTCCTCAGGAAAGGGCTCGCTAAATAGTACTTCATCCCCATATTTTCCTGGTACAGGCATAAAATTTTCCGCCATAACCGAAAAATAGTAGTTGCCTTTCTTTGAAAGAGCTATCAGATCCCCCTTTATAGTTACTATTCCCAGGATTTTCAATAATTTCAATGTGGATTTAAAGCTTAAATGCGAAGATGTGATCCTGTAAAATTTTTCAAAATTTTTCTTTGTTGTTTCTCCTCTTCTTGCGATAGAGCTCATCACTGACTTAATCTCAGCCAGATGCTCCACTGTATCTTTTTTGTGCTTATTGCTCAATTTTTCATCTATATCACAGTCCCTGGAATCTTTAACCGAGGAATCAGACTTAAATCGCAGATCAATTCCCGCAGCTATGGGTAGTCTTTTTTCAGCAATAGCTTTTATATAATCATCTAAGAGATATGTATTTATATACATATAGGGACTCATAATTGAGAAAGCGCTCACACCAAGGCCGATTGATTCATCGGACCGAGCACATGTAGCGTAATCCCGCCCAACATCCTTCCTGGTAAACTGCCAGACACCCGTATTGTAACCTTTTTGAGACATGTAATCTATAATAGCTAAATAGGTTTTCTTCTTATCTTTCCGACCCGGCACCTGCATCCCATTTTTAATACTCTCGTTGAGCTTAGAACGAGGAGGTATTATAACCGGATAGGCACATATCTGTGGAACATCCAACTCAACAAGTTTCTTAATGCCAGTGATAACATCATCAAATGTCTGACCCGGAAGTCCAAACAGCAGGTCCACGCTCAAGTGGAATCCTTCTCCCATCAGCCTCTTTATAGCTCTTATAGAATGTGAGGAGTTATGCCTGCAATGGGCTCTTTTAAGCACATCATCACTCAGGGATTGCACCCCAATGCCGACCCTGTCAAAACCAGCCTGCCTCAATTTTCTGCATATAGAATCATTGCCGCTTATATCAGCTGGATTAGCCTCAAATCCCAGGGCACCTTTTACAGGAAACCTTGATTTTAAGTGCCTGGATAACTCCACCAGGCCCTCCGGCACAAGACTCGGTGTTCCTCCTCCAAAATAAATGTCGCCAATCTCTGTTTCTTCAAGCCTCCCTTTGTACAGATCAATCTCTCCTTTTACCGCTTCGATATAACTTACTACCCTCTTCTCATTGTATGGGAACTTCCTGAAAGGGCAATAGCTGCAAAAACTTTTGCAGAATGGTATATGAATATATAATCCCAATTCCCTTTTCTCTGCTTTATGGAAAACAGGATCTATTCTCGGAAGCCTGTTCCCATTAAACCTCTGGATCATTCTTTCAGTTATTTTTTTTAATACTATTTCTACCATATCTTACAATATCCTCTTACTCCCAATCGGATTATTCCAGCTCGCCTTCCATATTCAGTATTATATCCCTCAACTCCTTAAGCTTTTCCTCATCAATATTCCAGTATCCCCTCTGCTGAGACTCCATCAGGGTTTCACAAATCTTAATAGCTGCATAGGGATTGTTGGATTGCAGTTCCCTTCTCATATCCTCATCAAAAACAAGTCGATCAGCTACTTTATCAAAAACCCAGTTTTTCACCTTTCCTGTTGTTGCGGAAAATCCCAGGAGGCATTCAACCCTGTCCTTTATATTTTTCGCCCCATGGAAGTCATGCTTCAGCATACCTTTCAGCCAGGCCGGGTTGAGTGTCCTCGTCCTTGTTGCCCTTTCAATAGAAAGCTGAAGGTCCTCAACAGCCACCTCGTCTTCAGTTGAATCTATAACCATTACATCAGCCCTTCCGCCCCTCTTATCCTGAACGCTTATTGAAAGCCCTCCCAGAAACTCATAGTAGTGGTCCAGATCTGTAACCTCGTATTCAGTATTATCCCTCTCCTGGGTTATGAGGTTAATGGATTTTAATAGATGTGTAAATGCATGCTCGCTCCTCTCTGCCCTGCCCTTAAAATAGGCATAGCTCATGCTGTCATCATAATGTCTTACCAGTTCCCCTTCATCATCCCATGTGCTGTTTTCAACCATTGTGCGCATTGAAGTAGCGTATTCCCCGGGTGATGGCCCGAATATCCTGGCCTTTGCAGAATCCTTCATCTCATCCTTTATATTCAGATAATGCTTTCTTATAAAATTTCTCTCCACTGATTCGTCAGACATGGCCGCCATATCAATAGCCCTGTTTAAAAGATCAATATGCGAGGCAAAGGTATCCCTGAATATACCGCAGATTGTAATTACAACATCTATTCTGGGCCTTTTCAATTCATCTAAAGAAATAAGCTCAAGCTCTTTAAACCATGGGCTCTTCTTGTGCTTTATCCTGACACCTATTAGAGATAAAATTAATGATATAGTGTCTCCCCCTGTCTTCATGGTCTCAAATCCCCAGAGCACAACCCCTACTGTTTCAGGATATTCCCTGTGTTCAGAAAGATAGGTATTCAATAATTGCCCCGCAGCCTTTTCCCCCCTCATCTCAGCAGCCACTGTGGGGATGAGTCTGGGGTCAAAGGCATACATCCCTCTGCCGGAGGGATAAACCTCAGGATCACGGATGGGATCTCCTCCGCATGCGGGAACAATATATCTACCATCAAGGGCTCTCAATAAACCCTCACTCTCGCATGAACTATTTACTCTATCAGCGATATCTTTAACAGATTCTGCATAACCCTCGGGCAGCCATTCTGGGGGGGTATTGTTAATTATATCTTCTATAACAACTTTCATTTCCTGCTCCAGCTTATCCTCAATTGCTGTGTGCCTGATCATATCCCATTTCTGACTTTTCTCTTCTGCCAATAAACGATATAATGATGGGAATTCCCTCTCAATACGAAGCACTCCCATCAGATAGTATACAAGCGCATCCTTCTCAGGCCGGCTGTCCATAATATGCAGTCCAAATGGGATAAGCCTTCTCTTAATACGAAATAGCTCTTTCCTTAATTCCTCAGGGTCACAGGGAAGATGCATCTCCTCTGCTGTCTCTGCTATCAGCTCATGTATTTTATTCTCTTTCTCGGCATCATACTGATTTAACAAATCCTCAAGAACTATATACTTTTCGTATAATCCGCCTGCCTTCATGGGTGGAGATGCATGAGATATGCAGAGAGCGTAAGAGCGCCTCTTGGCAATAGTTGATTCTGATGTATTCCCAATCCAGTAATAATAGATATTTGGAACGCTGCCAATCAGGATATCAGGATAGCAAATGGAAGAGAGGGCAACCTCCTTGCCCTTTGTAAACTCCAGGGTGCCGTGCATGCCGAAGTGTACAACTGCATCCATCTTGAAATCATTTTCAAGATACATATAATATGCAAGGTATTGGTGATGAGGGGGCAGGTCTTTATCGTGATATGATTTATCCATATCCTCATGCACACCCCTGGATGGCTGAACCCCAAGAAAAATATTTCCCAGAATCACGCCCGGAATCAATATATCCGTACCGTCAGTCATTATATCCCCAGGTGGATCGCCCCAGCGTTCAATCACCTCACGCTGAATGGTGTCAGGGAGCGATTTAAACCATGAAATGTATCTCTCTTTTGAAACTCTTAAACCTGATCTCTCATAGTATTTCGGGCTGTTAACAATTCCCTGTCCTAAAAACAGTTCTTTTATATCCTCAGGAAGATTTACCATGTAGCCCTTATTCCGCATACTTTGTAAAAATATTTCAAGGCTATTAAATACATCCAGATACCCGGAGCTTGCGACATTCTCTTCCCCGGGAGGATAATTATAGGTTATTACTGCTATCCTTTTATCCCTATTATCCTTTATTCTCAAGGCAAGCCATTTCTTGATTCTCCTGCCAAGCTTCTCAATTCGGTCTTCTATAACACGAATCTCTTTAATCTTGCCGATATCTGGATCGTCAATGCCTCTCAGACCCGCAAGGAATACAGGTTCAATTCCTCCATCAAGCTCAGGCAGTACTATTCCAAGAGCCGTTTCAAGGGGGTTTAATCCATGGTTATTCTCTTTCCACTTATGCAAATCACTCTCATATGATCTCAATCCTATGAGACACGGCGCGTCAATTTCCTGAAACAATTGATATGTCAGTTCCGGATCCCCTCCAAAGGGTCCGCCATGTACCCTGAAATACTGCATGTTGATGAATAGATCTATATTCTTAAGATATTTTCTTATGGCATGAATGTTATTCTCCACATTTGAAAAGAGGAAGATCAAATTGACATCCCTTTTCAGGTTATTATACAGGGCATCCGCAACCGGCCGGGTATCATCGAAGTGCATTCCGTTGTATATAAGCGCTCCAACAGTTGCTTTAGTAGTATCATAATTAATCTCTTTTTTGTATTCTTCTATATCTTCGAAAAGGCCCTTCCCCGGCAGGTACAAACCAAAGGGCGGCTGCTTTTTTGGCGGGGAAATCTTTTTTATCCCGTTTATATCAGTATATTTCTTTAATAAAAAAAGGATAAGATTTTTGAAATTCTCAGGGTTCCCCTCTGTATAATATTCCTGAGCAATAATCCAGTTTCGCATATCCCTTATCATGCCCACCGGCAAAAATCCTGCCAGCCTCTTTGTCAGTTCCGCAAATTTTTTAGTTCGGATATATTCATTTAAATTGAAATCCCTGTCCTTCTCTGTATTGAATATTCTAGTTCCCCTGAATTTGCCCATCCTGGTTAAAGCAAATATATTCACGCTTCCTGCAACAAGAACAACGATTGTCTTGTTCCTCTGCTCAAGGATAGATGGCAGTTCTCTTCCGACCCTTACATCCCCCCTTATGTCAATGAGTATTATATCAGAGGCGTCGATCTCATCTTCGATCTTCTGAAGCGAAACATCAGGATTATCATAGTCATCAAAATATATTTTTTTAATCTCTACAATATTTCCGTATTCTCTCCTGATGTCCTGCATGGCCTCCCTGAGGGAAAGGGTATTATTTATGGTTGTCAGAGCAATGATCTTTTTCATATTACATCCTCAAGATAAAAATGCTTTCCATTCAGAGTTCTTCCCATATCCTCAAGAATACCAATACTCCTGTTTTTGATTTCAGAATTAACTATTATAAAATTTGTGCCCTTTGCTAAAGTCGATAAAAAGGCGATGTCTTCTTCAATGCTGTTTTTTATAAAAATATTCCCCTTGCCGTCAGATATCAATATCACAGTGGTGCTTGTGTCGTTTTCCTTCATGGACATTTGAAATGCTTTATAGAGCGCAGTGGTAAGTGGTGTTTTCCCGCCGATTGGGAGTTCCTCCAGGGCCTTTTCCACTTTGGATACATCCGTAGTTGGAGGGACCAACATTTTGCTATCCTCGTTACGGAATGCAAAGAGCGATAGTTTATCCTTTTTTTTATATGATTCCCTTAGTATATTCCAGGCCAGTGTTTTTGCGAATCCTATCTTCCTCTCCATTCTCATAGAGGAGGATGAATCCAGCAGAATAATGTAGAGGGCCTTCCCGTTGCTTGTTCTTACCTTCTCCATCAGATGATCGCTTCTCACTTGAAGCTTGCCTGTATCTTTTACAGACTTTCTTATGGTGGCATCAATTGCCAGGCTCTGGGGGTTTTTGCTCTCTCTTGCCCTGATGTATAGTCCATTGCCGCCTTGAGCCTTTGAAGAATGTCTCCCTTTAACTATGTTATTTGAGTTAATATTAAGCACATCATTTTTGAGCTTAGCATCTCTTTCAAAGTCAAAAATCTCATCCTTGCTTTTTGAGTTTAAAAATGTCTCAAGAGTCTCTTTTGTCGGAGCCTTGCTCTTATCAAAAGGGTGTTCATGCATTCTGTGGGGAAGTGATAGAAGGGCTGCTTCATTGATATCTTGTTCGCTCACAAAATCTCTATTATCAAGAGCAGCAAGAGCCCTGGATGTCTTTTCCATCACAATATCAGCGCGGTGCGTCTTAATCCCAAGATGTGTGGTTATTTTAACTATCTTTTCCAGCATCTCATGAGAAATATCTACCTTATTGAAAAGTGATTGAACATCTACAATCTCTTTTCTAAGAGCATCCTCTTCTTCACGGAATCTCTCCTCAAATCTCCATGGATCTGAATCGAACTCACTCCGCCGCTTAATCACTTCAAGCCGTTGGTCGCTGGATGTGAGCGCATTCATCTCCACACATAGGCCAAATCTATCCAGAAGCTGCGGTCTTAATTCCCCTTCTTCAGGGTTCATTGTGCCAATAAGAATAAAGCGCGACGGGTGATAAAGGGATACCCCCTCTCTCTCAACAATATTTACGCCCATTGCGGATGCATCTAAAAGGATATTTACAAGATGATCCTCAAGCAGGTTTACCTCATCTATATAGAGAATGTTCCTGTTGGCCCTGGCAAGTATGCCTGGTTCCAATGACTTTATGCCGTCGCTTAGTATATTCTTTATATCAATTGTGCCGACAACTACATCCTCAGTAGCGGATAAGGGCATATCAATAACCTCCATCTTCTTTTTTATTGATACCAGCCCCCCATTTTTTTTATATTTATCCTGACACGCTTGACACATGAGCCTTAAATCCCCTGGATGACACCTGAATGCGCAATCCTTGACAATATCTATCTTCGGCAGCAGCTTAGCAAGCGCTCTTACAGCAGTAGATTTTCCTGTGCCCTTATCTCCTTTAATAAGTATTCCGCTTATACTTGTATCTATTGCATTAACCAGCAGACCTTTTTTCATCAAATCATGACCAATGATCGCAGCAAACGGGAATGTGACAAATTTATGATGCATCTCCTATCTCATAACACAAAATATTTAATTTTATTATTTAATAACAACTTTTTATATATTGTAGCATTATGCAAGTATTATTTTACGAGACTTGATAAATATCCATTTATTATAAATACAAAAGCTATATCAGTATCGTATTGAAAACAATCCTAATTTAACTCATTCTCTTTTAATAGATGAAAGGGTAGGATATTTTTATTTACTATAACCAAATAATATGTTAAGATTATTCATATTTAATACACTTTATACCTACTATATATTAGGTAAATATTCATAAATAAAATAAATGAACTCATATGCAATTACTTCCTACTTGGATTTAATGAAATAGACATTCGACTTTTAGTCTTTGAATCGCTTATAAGTAATAGTGTAAACATTCTATGGTTAATGTATTCTGGTTCACTGATCTACATTGATAAACATACACAACAAAATGAATTAAATTGAATAGGATTATTTAGGTCAATATCAATGAACAAATGGAGAACTGGCATTAATGGATAAGCAATTAATGATAGATTATGAAAAAGAAATTGACGCTCCGCTTACTGATAGCCTTACCGGACTGTTTACTCATGGATTTTTTCAAATGTCATTAGAGCGTGAAATAAACAGGGCTGACCGTTATGGTGAATCATTCGCTTTAGCGCTGATAGATGTCGATTCCTTTGCCAGCTACAACAAGCGTTATGGACATGTGAAAGGGGATCAAGTATTAAAAGAGATAGCCTCAATCATCATGAACAACATTCGTCTGGCTGACCTTGCAGCGAAATATTCTGGAGATGTTTTTGCCGTTATCCTCACTAAATCTGATAACCAGTCTGCATTAGTATCAATGGAGAGGATCAGACATGCTGTGGAAATGCTTTCAAAAGAAACGCCAACTGTTAGCATGGGTCTGGTTTCCTTTCCCCATAATGCCAAAAACAGGGAAAGCCTACTCAAGAAGGCTGATGAGATTTTGTTAAGAGCCAAGCTAAAGGGCAAGAACAGAATCGAGTTTTTAGATGATGAAGAAAAAATTATTGATCATGAAAAATCACGGATATTGGTAGTTGATGATGATCCAAAAAACTTAAAACTCCAGGAAGCATTACTTTTATCATTGGATTATGATGTAATCAAGGCATCCTGTGGCGAAGATGCTCTATCAACTATTAAAAGGGCGGAAATTGATCTGGTTTTGCTGGATATTATGATGCCTGGTATGGATGGTTATGAGGTATGTCGCCGTTTAAAGGAGGATGAACACACTCGGCTGATTCCAGTAGTTATGCTGACAGCCTTAGACGACATAGAGTCAAGGGTTAAGGGTATTGAGGCCGGAACCGATGATTTTATCACCAAACCACCCAACAAATTGGAGCTTTTAACGCGTATTAAATCCTTGATAAATGTAAAATCCCTCAATAAAAATCTAATCGACATAGAAAACGTTCTCTTCTCTCTTGCAAACGCTGTTGAGGCCAAGGATCCCTATACCCAGGGACATATACAGAGGGTATCAAATATGACGGAGGCACTTGGTAAAAAGATGGGTCTACCAAAGAAAGAGACCGCGGCTCTAAGACTTGGAGGAATCCTGCATGATATAGGCAAGATAGTGATACCTGATAAAATCTTGAAAAAGACCTGTCCCTTAACTCCAGATGAATGGAAGGTTATAAAATCTCATCCTGATGCAGGTTATAAGATTTGCCTACCATTAAAAGAGAATTTGGGATCAGCCTTATATGCAGTTCAGTATCATCATGAAAAGCTGGATGGTTCAGGTTATCCCGATGGATTGAAGGGGGATGAAATTCCTATTGTAGCCAGGATTATGGCAGTAGTGGATATATATGATGCTATGTTCTCGGACAGACCCTATCATAAAGCAGTACCTAAGGAAAAGGCCTTAACTGTTCTTCGCGAGGAAGCTGAGTATGGAAAGTTAGATAAAGAGATTGTTGAGCAATTTATAAAAATGGTGGAATAATATTTTACAGAAACTGATAGGATGAAGATCGCCTGTGAGAGAATCCCTTGCAGATTTTTGTAGTCACTCATATTAAGGCCTAATCAGGCCATAATGAAGCTTTCAAGGATATAAGAGGAGGTCGCAATGAGGATTATTTCATTTATTGGGAAAAAACATTCGCAACTGATAACTACTGTAGGGCTCTATTCAATCCTAGTACTTATCTCAATGTATTCGTCAAGAATGTCAATCTCCTGGGCTCAAGATCTTTCGCAAATGGAGGAGTTGAATTCTGATCTTACTGAAATGAGTCTCGAGGAACTGATGAATATAAATATTACATCGGTTTCGAAAAGGCCCCAGAAGATATCCGAGGCTCCAGCAGCAATATTTGTAATTACCCAGGAAGACATTAGGCGCTCAGGTGTTACGAGCATCCCGGAGGCGCTTCGCATGGTGCCTGGACTTGAAGTTGCGCGCGTTGACGCAAGCAAGTGGGCTATATCCTCCCGCGGATTTAACGGACGATTCGCTTCCAAACTTCTGGTCCTCATAGATGGTCGCAGCGTATATTCCCCTCTCTACTCTGGTGTATACTGGGAGCTTCAGGATACTCTATTGGAAGATGTGGAACGCATTGAGGTTATCCGTGGTCCAGGAGCATCCCTCTGGGGCGCTAATGCGGTCAATGGAGTAATTAACATAATCACAAAGAGATCCCAGGATACGCAGGATATTTTAATATATGGCGGACTTGGCACTGAGGATCGAGGTTTGGGAGGAGTTCGATTTGGCGGAAAAATAGGTGAAGATTTCTACTACCGGGTCTTCTCTAAATACTACAACAGGGACGCCTCTGTGGATAGTGATGGGAATGAAGCCTCTGATGATTGGGACTTTGTTATTGGGGGATTTCAAATGGAGTGGATGCTGTCAGACAATGATACTTTTACTCTTCAGGGGGATGTCTCCAGGAGCAACTCTATGGAGAGGGGGGTTATGGCCAGCCTAACACCTCCTTACACGAACATTGTTGATCAAGAGGTTGATTTTTATGGATTTAATATCCTGACACGTTGGAGGCATGTCCTCTCAGATTCTATTGATTATGAACTGCAGATGTATTATGACCTATCAGATCGACATAGTGATGTGTTAGATGAATTCCGTGATACATTTGACCTTGATTTTCAATGCCGGATAGAACTGGGCAAACGGCATGAAATTGTCTGGGGACTCGGTTACCGTTTCTTGCATGACAAGATGGGAAACAGCTTTACCATTACATTAGATCCGGAAAGCAGAAAAGATAATCTATTCAGCGCATTTGTACAGGATGATATTACCATTGTAGAGGATCTGTTGCGCTTTACCCTGGGTTCCAAGTTTGAGTATAATGATTATACTGGTATTGAAATTCAACCCAATGCTAGACTTCTGTTAACGCCTGATGATAACAACTGGATATGGGCTTCTGCATCACGCGCAGTAAGGACGCCCAGTCGAAGTGAGCATGACATAAAAGTTACTCAGTCTGTACTCCCACCGGATGAGTTGTATACCGGAGCGCCTGTTACTGCAATAAGCATGATTGGGGACTCTGATTTCGAATCTGAAAAGCTATATGCCTATGAAATCGGTTATCGAATTCAACCATTGCACGTTTTAGCCTTTGACGCGGCCGGCTTTTATAATGTGTATGATGATCTTAGAACTGTTGAACCTTCAATGTTCTATTATATTGAACCTTTGCCAGCACCTCAACATCTGGTCGTTCCCTATTTTATCGGCAACAAGATGAAGGGAGAGACCTATGGCGCAGAACTTGCCGTTGATTGGCAGGCTTTCGATTGGTGGCGCCTTAAGACTGCATACACATACCTTATAATGCATCTGGAACTGGATAACAGCAGTCTTGACACGATTTCTAAGGCAGGAGCAGGGGAAAGCCCTCATCATCAATTATCTATAAGATCATTCATTGATCTACCGAAAAATATAGAGTTCGATTTGTGGCTGCGCTTTGTGGATGAGCTTCCAAGTCAGGATGTGGATAGATACATTACAATGGATGCTCGTCTGGGTTGGATCCCAATTGAGAATATTGAAATATCCATTACTGGCCAGAACCTGCTTGAAAACCGTCATATAGAATACAAGCAAGAGCTTTATCTAACTACTCCAACAGAGATTGAGAGGAGCGTATATGGAAAGATCATATGTCGCTTTTAGGAGATAAATTGAGGGTAATCGAGTATGCTTGTTGCAGATAAATTTAACCATAAATCCCATTTACTACTTTATTATGCAAATACCGTAATGAAGGGCAAACCTTTTCGTTTTATTACTTTAATTATAATATGCATCTTAACGCTTAATCTTCAAGCACTATACGCTCGTTCTCCTTCATACAATGAGTATCTTGTCAAGGCGGCTTTTTTATATAATATTGCCAAGTTTATCGATTGGTCGCCGAAGGCTTTTAAGAATGACCAATCTGATATCGTCCTTCATATAATCGGGGAAGATACTTTTGGAAACGCCATAAATTCCATTAGGGGCAAAACCATCAATGGTAGAAAACTTGTAATCAAACGTAGCAGAAGTCTCCAAGAATTTGAAAAATGCCACATTCTTTTTATAAGCAAATCCGAGAAAGACAACCTGGAACCGATCTTTGCCAAACTACAGGGTCTTGAAGTATTGACAATCAGTGACATGAGTAATTTCACAAGATATGGCGGAATCATAAATCTTAAAACCATAAAGGGCAAGATACATATTGAGATCAATGTTTTAAGATCTGAGCTTGCAGGGATAAAAATCAGCTCAAGACTATTGAAATTAGCACGTATCGTAAAGTATTAGATTAGGAGGTTGCTGTTAATGCGCAGATTCAGCGAGATATCTATCAAAGCTAAGCTTCAATGGATCATTATACTTACGAGCATCATCGTTTTATGCATAGCCTATGCAATGTTTGCTGTACATGATTTGATCACCTTTAGAAGTAAAATGATAGAAAATCTTTCAATCCTGGCTGAGGTTATCGGAGCCAATAGCGCAGCTCCTCTGATCTTTAATGATAAAAAAGCTGCTGAAGAGACTCTTGAAGCGCTAAAAGCTGATCCTCATATCATCTCTGCCTATATCTATAATATAGAAGGCAAGTTATTTGCCAAATATTATAGAGACAAATCAAAATCAGATCCTTCAAGTGAACCTGATCTAAGCAAAAATATATCTTCGCCCCAAAAGATCGTAGATACATATTATTTTTTTCAAGATAACCTGGATCTATCAAAACGAATTATACTTGATGGTGATGCCATAGGTGTTATTTATCTGCGATCTGATCTGCATGCACTTTATTCGCGCCTTAATTTATACTTTGTTATCGGCGGTATCATGTTGTTAGTATCCATACTAATAGCTTATCTGTTGTCTGCAAAATTTCAAAAGGTTATCTCAAAACCCATATTATATCTTACTCAGACAATGAAAACCGTATCTGAAAATAAAATATATACCATACGCGCAGAAAAGCGGAACGATGACGAGGTTGGCGTGCTTATTGATGGATTTAATGAAATGCTGGAGCAGATTCAGGTGCGCGATGAAGAACTTGGGAAAAACAGAGATGAGCTTGAAAAACAGGTAGCACAGCGTACCGAAGAACTCATGAATAGCAACAAAAATCTAGAACAGGCTGTGTATGAATTAAAGAGGGCTAAGGACGTGGCCGAGGCCGCAAACCACGCCAAATCGCAGTTTTTGGCCAACATGAGTCATGAACTTCGCACCCCATTAAATCATATTATTGGATTTACAGAGTTGGTTGTGGATAAAAAATTCGGTGATCTGAATGATATACAGACAGAATATTTAGGCGATGTGCTTCAAAGCAGCAATCACCTCCTCTCACTGATCAATGACATACTGGACCTCTCCAAAGTTGAGGCAGGGAAACTGGAACTGGAACCAACAGAAATTAAGATAGATAAGCTTTTAGAAAACAGCATTATAATGGTTAAGGAAAAGGCTTTAAAACATAGATTGATGCTTTCATCAAACACTGACGGCATCCCAGATTATATTAATGCTGATGAGCGCAAATTGAAACAGATAATCTATAATCTCCTATCCAATGCAGTCAAATTTACTCCGGATGGGGGATCGGTATCCCTAATTGCTCGACATCTAACATATACGGATGGGAATTTTATAACACAGGAAGGGAAGAAGATTACTTTATCAATGCCGAATAATGGTATAGATGTTAATGGAGGGAATTTTATACAAATATCCGTCATTGACACTGGTATTGGCATAAAGGAAGAGGATCTGGATAGAATATTCGATCCCTTTGAGCAGGTGGATGGATCATTTACTCGCAATTATCAAGGTACAGGTTTAGGACTACCGCTAAGCAAGAGACTTGTCGAATTACATAATGGAAGAATATGGGCGGAGAGTAAGGGAGAGGGAGAAGGGAGTTGCTTCACTTTTATAATCCCTATTTAGGAGATACTTAATGTTCAGTGCTATGGCTTTATAAGTGATGGAGGTTTTGATATGGGAAAAGCAGATATTCTTGTTATTGAAGACAATGAAATGAATTTGAAGCTTATAAGAAGCGTTCTTGAGCTTGCTGATTATGATGTGCTATCTGCTTCTGATGCCGAGGGTGGAATCCAGTTGGCCCGCAAGCAGCACCCATCCCTCATATTGATGGATATTCAGCTTCCTGATATGGATGGATTGAGCGCCACCCGTGTTATCAAGCAGGATCCTGAATTACAAGATATACCCATATTAGCATTAACTGCTCATGCAATGGAGGGAGATGATGTCAAGGCCTTAGAATCTGGTTGTGTAGGCTATCTAACCAAGCCAATAGATACACGAACCTTTCCTGATAAAATTGAGAAATATATTCAAAAGGATAACAGCAAGGAACAACGTAAGGAGAGCGCAAATAATTATAGGAAAAGGATTTTAATCGTGGATGATGATCCGATTAACCTCAAACTATTGGCTGCTATGCTGCCTGCAGACAAATATGAAATAATCAAGGCTAATAATGGTGAAGAGGCCCTTGAGAAGGTTTACGAAGAATGTCCTGACTTGATTCTGCTGGACATCATGATGCCTGGAATAGATGGATATGAGGTTATTAGAAGATTGAAAAAAAATTCCAAGACCATGTATATCCCAGTCATTCTTGTCACTGCCCTGGGAGGTGCAGAGGATAAGGCTAAGGGTTTAGAGGTGGGAGCTGATGAATTTCTCAATAAACCTGTGAATACAGCAGAACTTCAGACAAGGGTTAACTCTCTGCTTCTTCTAAAGGAATATCAGGAACAACTGTCATCCCGTACTCAATCAGAACAATTCTTTACGGACCCTATTCTTATGGAACAATCAAGCTGCAAGTTGAAAGATCCGCCACAGGATCATCTACCTACAAATCTTCCATCCGTTCTTCTGGTTGATGATGATGAGAGTGATATAAAGTTATTCATGCACTATCTATCTGATGAAGCCTACCAATTGGAGATGGTTAAAAATGGAGAAGACGCTATATCGCTTGCGCAGCATAAAGAGATAGATCTCATCCTGCTTGATATGCTATTGCCGGGCATGGATGGATTTGAGGTATGCAAGCGCTTGAAAGAGATGAAGGAGACAAGGAATATTCAGATAATCGCTGTTACAAGCTTATGCGATATAGAGAGTAAAATCAAGGGTATTGAACTTGGGGCTGACGATTTTTTGGTTAAACCAGTGGATAGACAGGAACTCATGGCTCGGATAAATGCCTTAATCAAGAAGAAGGCTTATCTGGATGAGCTGTGCGGCAGGTTCCAAACTGTTTTAAACGCGGCCATCAATGATAAATTGACAA
The DNA here is from genome assembly GCA_034190085.1 of Spirochaetota bacterium. NCBI lineage: Bacteria > Pseudomonadati > Spirochaetota > Spirochaetota bacterium. The sequence goes on along the minus strand of JAXHTS010000019.1, from coordinate 134,977 downwards.
ACCTATACAATCATACCTATTTTAAACATGTACTGGATATAGAGATAAAAAGGTCTCTACGCCAAAAGCACCCTGTAACGCTGATGTTGATCGATATTGACAATTTTAAACTATATAACGACACACTTGGACATCTTGCTGGTGATGAATTGCTAAAACAAATAGCGCAGCTATTTAAAGATCACATTCGAGAAGTAGACCTGGCAGCCCGTTACGGAGGTGATGAATTTGCTATTATAATGCCCTATGTTGGTAGTAAAGAAGCAGCAATCATTGCTGAAAGGATTCGACAGGCAGTCTGGGAGATGGCTTTTTCGCATAAATCACTCTTATTGCCAGATAAGTTATCTATCAGCATTGGTATAGCATTTTCACCATTTGATGCTACAACAATGGAAGAGTTAATTGAGATAGCTGATAGGGAACTTTATAATGCCAAAAATAGTGGTAAAGATCAGGTATCGATCTTCAACCACTCATGAATGTTGGACAATTTCAGCTAATTGTGTAATATTTGCACAATTGAACATACATCAATAATCTTATGAGTATAATATTTACTTCTTCATCATACTTGAAAGATTATGATTTACCAATTCAATTATTAGTTTTTCCGATTAAAAAATTTACATAATGTTCTGCTGTTTCCTCAGGCCTTTCAAGCATTGGAGCGTGACCACAATCTTTTAGTATCACTAATTTCGAATCCGGAATCTCTTTATGTAAAATATAGGCCCCTGAAATATGGCAGAGCCTATCTTTATCTCCCCATAAAATTAAAGTTTTTATTTTATTCTTTCTAAGCCCAGATGTATCAATGGCATATTTTTCATCCATAAGGTCTTCGCCGATATTTTCAAGAAATTCTCTGTTCTCTTTTGCCTGTTTAATAAAATAATCCTTTACAGGTCCCGGTATAGGCGGAACTGTGACAAAGACCCATTTCAGAAATTGATCAAAATCCATTCTTGTTTCAATTTCAAAGGGATTCTTGCCACCCTCATCTAACATTTTCATGAGTTCGCTTTTCTCTGCTTTTGGAACACCGCTTGTGTTAAAGAGGGCAAGGCTCAACACCTTTTCTCTGGCATATAATGCATAACAACCGGCGAGTGATCCACCCATCGAGTTCCCAATAATATGGAATCTCTCCAAATTCACCCTTTCACAAAATGCATCCAATCTCTTAGCTTGCTCTGTAATATTGTAATTCATTGATTCAATCTTTGAGCTTTCACCAAAACCCGGCAGGTCCAAGGAAACCACATGATAATCTCTAGTTAAATACTTTGCCATCCTATTCCAATTCTCTTTATTCTGCCCATATCCATGAATAAAGAGCAGGGTTTCTCCCTTCCCTCCCTCTACATACATTACTTTGTGATCATCTAGTTGAATGGATTTAACCTCTAATCCTGCCGCACTCCTTTCCGCATACATAGTAATATCAACTAAAACACTTGGGAAAAAGAAATAAATTGCAATTGGGATCAATGCAATAATCAAAAGACCAATTATTATCTTTTTAAGCATACAACCTTCCTCCCAGAAATTATGTGACATATTTTCTCTATAATAATATATATCATCAAATAAAAGTCAAGTTAGTTTATCTTATATAGCTGTGGATCAAACTATTATTTATTGTAAGGTCATTTATGAAAGCTGAGGGGAACTAAAGGAAGATTATCAACTCATTCTGAATACAATGGCAAGAACCTTTTGACTATGATAGATATTTGCTGCATCCATTTAAACTTTGGGCTGATTCCTATACATTAACATATAGTATTATTTTATCTGTGATGATTAACCTGCCCTATGCCCTTCTTGTGGTCTTCAGGCTTGTCTTCTATAGTTTTGCTTATGCCTACAATATGTAAAAAGGAATCATAGCTCCGGTTAATCATTCATCTGTTCCTGCAATAATTAGCTTGACCATTCTTTCTTGATAAAATATACATTTTGTATTGTTAAATAGGGTTTGATCCTCAATATTAGCATTGTTCAGGAACCTTTTGTAAAAGCTAAGGTGATGCAAACACAATGTTTCGTTTATACATATGTTAGATGAAAACTGGAGATTAAATTTGTTTAATCTATTACCAGATTATTTAGATGATGAAAAAAGAATAATTTATGATGTAGAACTAATAGATGACAAGTCTTTAAATTTCAACTTTTATCGGAAACTGAAGAATCGTCTTGGTTCTATAGTTATTGATTTTAATGCTTTAGAATGACTTATTGATGAATGCATATTAGAAATAATGAATCATCGTGGGGAAGATTCAAGAATATGGATTTTAATACAGGATTTCAGCTTTTATAAGAAAATTGAAAGTCCTAAAGCTATCTATTTAGAAAACTTACGATTATTTAATAAATCTGATGAAAAAATAAATGAACGAATTAATACAATATTCAAAACGCTTGATCAGTTAAGAATTCGACGGAAACTATATATTCATTCAAATTGGATAAATACAATATATCATGAGTATTGTAAATCAAGAGTTAAATTCATTAAAAAGGGAAATGGCTATTTTAGAATTAAATCGAAAATATCATTATTAGATATTGAGAATGATATTAAAAGGATAGAAAATATTTCTGGAAATCTTGTTGAGCTTCATGAAGATATTTTTTGTCAATAATCTCCAATCTTTATCTAACAACAAGTACCAGCTCCGCTTTGCCATGCCCAAATTTGCTCCCGTTGATCGCCAACGTTGGGCACTCGCATGACGTAATTGGCAATGCCATATTCGAAAAAGATGCTTGTTTTAGTGACTGGTAAAAAATAAAAAACGGTGACAGCGATACTGATATAGAGGATTGCTATTCACTGTGGATTGTTGCTATGGCGTTATACGCTACCACAAATGACTTGTTCTTTATAATCATGAACCGTGGGAGTTATATATGACAGATTTAGAACGCATCCAAACTATCGAAGAAATCCTTGGTTACAAGTTAAAACAGGTGGAACCGGAAAAAATAGCGCAAAAAGATTTCTACGCGCCTAATCCTTTTGACTACTCTCTTTCATACCTCCTTTCTCCTAAATTTCCATATAAAGGCAGTCGCTCTTACTGTATCAACAGAGATGACAGTATAGTCGGATTGGCGCTGGATTATGCGCCATGTTTTCTTCTTCCGCAGGATATTCTAGCCGGATTTAGGAACATTACTTTTCTAAGCCTACGCTCTGCTGACATAAGCGATGTCTCTTTTCTAAAGGAACTCAAAGGGCTCACAGGGATTAATTTATCAAACAATAGTATCAAGGCCTTTGAACCCTGGCTTGCTGAAAAAGGATTGGATATCAGAATAGACAATGGATTTTCAATTGCATGTATTAACTTATACGGCAATCCTCTTGAAAGCCCACCGCTGGATGTTGTTGAGCAGGGCAATGCTGCTGTCAGAAAATACTTCATAGATATTGGGGAAGAAGGAACTGATTATATCTATGAAGCCAAACTGCTGATTCTAGGCGAATCTGGAGCCGGTAAAACCTCCCTTGCCCGTAAAATAATCGATATAAATGCTGATTTACCAAAAGAAGAAGAAACTACCCACGGGATAGACGTAGATACATGGCAATTCCCCTACTCTATCCATGACCTGGGGGAAAAGGGAATCACTGCTAATATCTGGGACTTTGGGGGTCAGGCTATTTATAAAGCCACCCACCGTTTCTTCTTGAGTCATCGTTCCCTTTACGCCATTGTGGCAGACGCTCGTAAAGTAAACACGGACTTTTACTACTGGATGCACACTGTGGAACTTTTTGGCGAAGAAAGCCCTGTGCTTATTGTCATTAATGAAATGGAGGACCGTAAACGCGACCTGCCGTATCATAATCTTCGCACTCGTTTTGACATTCTTCAGGATAAAAGGGGAGTCAATTTTAAAAAGCCGGATAATCGACTTAACGACCTCATCGACAAATTGAAATATGAAATAAGCCATTTACAGCATATTGGCGACCCTATTCCAGCCAATTGGAAAAGAATAAGAGACGATATAGCAAATACAGAAGAGACGGATAAAGTCATCACCTTGAAAGATTATCGGAAAATTTGCAGAAGACATAAGCTTGTGGATTACAAAGATCAGGACATAGTTTGCCAGTATTTCCACGATCTGGGCGTGTTTCTGCATTTTAGGGATAACGATGTATTAAACCACATCATCTTCTTAGACAAAGAATGGATTCTGGACGGCGCCTATAAGATCATTGATGATCCGGAATTAGCTGAAAAAAAGGGCAGGTTTACACGTGAAGATATCGAGAAAATCTTCGATGACGAGTATACCGACTATATTTCTGAAATCATTGCCATGATGAAGAAGTTCTATCTGGTTTATGAAAACGATAATTTCATTATTGCTCCGCAAATGCTTCCCTACGATGCTCCTGACTACAAATGGGATAGCAAAGAAAATATTCAATTCAATTTTGTGTACGAGAGCTTCATGCCTGCAGGTATTTTATGGCAGTTCATCGTAGAGATGAAAGATGAAATCAAAGATGAGTTGGTTTGGCGTTACGGTGTGGTGCTGGATTTTGGCGATACGCTGGCCGAAGTGATTGAAGTTAGCGAAAGCAAGCTGATACAAATTCGAGTAAGAGGAAAAAGAAGGGAAGATATAAGGGCTGTTATTATCCGCAAAATAGAGGTGATTAATAGGCAGTTCAAGAAGTTAAAAACACAAAAGCTGGTTCCCTGCGTTTGCAGCGAATGCAAAGGTTCCGAGAAGCCGCATTTATTTGAGTATGAAACCTTGATCAATGCGAAGGCTGCGCGTCAGCAAATAAGCCATCTGCCATGTCTAAAAAGTTTTCACAATGTGGATATAGACAAACTCCTATCTGGGATTGAGTTCCTGGAAAAGGAGAAGTCAATTTCAGAAAAAGAAGCGCGTATTAAAAAAATAACGATATTTCTGGCCTCATCCGCAGAGTTGGAGAAGGACCGAAGAGAATTTCGGATCTTCATCAGTGAACCAAACAAGCATTTGATCAAAGATAATATCTTTCTTGAATTGGAAATCTGGGAAGATTTTGTTGACGCCATGTCCAAAACTCGATTGCAGGATGAATATAACAATGCGGTGCGCAATTCTGATATCTTTGTCATGCTGTTTTTCACAAAGGTTGGCAGGTTTACTTTGGAGGAATTCGAAACAGCCTTTGGCCAGTTTAAGAAAACGAAAAAGCCTTTAATATATACCTATTTCAAAAACGCTCCTTTCAATACGGGGGACCTGAAGGAACAAGACACTCAAAGTATCTTTGCTTTCCAGAAAAAATTAAAAGAGCTTGGCCATTACCAGACTGTATATAAAAATATTGATGATCTTAAACTCCAGTTTGATGAGCAGTTGAAGAAAGTGCTGCCTGGGCTTTAGGTCTTTTCCATTGTTTATGTGTTTGGATAGCGTATAACAAGGCGCTGGAGACTGAATTTGGATCATATACTCGCCAAATCGACTCAGCTTGGTCGTTTTACGGAGCAAAAATGGTTGAAGAAAAAATTCGAAGAGATGTTTTTGAAGTAGTTGATTTGCATGAAGCAGATGATTCAAATTATTGGATTGGTCGTAGCCCAATTGAAAGAATCGAAGCTATAAAATTGATGAGAAAGGCGATGTTTGGCCATGATAGAGTTTCCGAGAGACTTCAATGAGTTCTCACAATTGCTGAACTCAAAGAAGATTGAATATCTTGTGGTTGGAGGATATGCTGTAGGCTATAACGGTATTTTAGAGCAATAGGTGATATGGATATATGAATTGCAATCAATGAAAGAAATGCATCAAGGATGGTTGATGAGTTTGGATTTGTTCTCCCTGAATTAAATAAACATTTGTTTTTGAACGAAAAAAAGGTGATAAGAATGGGAGTTCCTCCAATTCGCTTGGAGATTCTCACGTGGATTGATGGTGTTAGATTTGAAACATGTTTTAAGAACCGCGCGATTGCTGACCTCGGTTCTTTAAAAGTCAATTTCATTTCAAAGGATGACCTTCTGAGCAATAAGCGTGCTAGTGGCCGGCCTCAAGATCTTGTTGATTTTGACAAATTACAAAACAATTAAAGCGTATAGCATGCACTTGGACACAGCCGGGTTAAAACTGCACCCACAGGTCAAAACGCGGCGATATGGGAGGGGAATAATTGTGATAATGTCATAATTAGCTTGACCATTCTTTCTTGATGAAATATACATATCGTATTGTTGATCTAACTTTGATTCTCAATATTAGCATTATATGGGAATCTTTTGTAAAAGCTAAGGTGATGCAAACGCAATATTACGTTTATACATATGTTAGACAAAATATTGAGTAGCTTTTTATGTAATACTTTTTTATATATTTGGGGAAGTGGTTGTATTTCATTCCCCGGCATGAATGTCCCTAATTCAACAATTGGCATTGAAGTAAAATCAATTGATATTATTTCACATTAAATCTAACGATCTTTCAAGATGCTCAATAATTCGTCAAACAACTGATGCCCTGTCTCGCTACCGTTGGTCGATTTACTTAAATTGCTTACTTCGGTCTCAGCCTTGGATATTGGCAAACGTCATATGCAAGCATTGACTTTCCCGATTATTGTTTATTTTTATTGCATCCCTAATGAATAACGGATATCAATACACAAAAATTAAAAAAAAGGAGGACTTTTATGAAATCATATCTTAATTTATTCTTTATATCTCTTTTAGTCATTTCCTTTATTTCCTGTAATTCAGATGATGAGGATATAAAACAGAATAACTGTAAATTTTGGTGTATGTAAATCTTCTAAAGATATTCAACAAAATGAAGAATGCATTGTCTATCAATATAATGCCATTGATAAAATCCTTAATATCAATCACATAAATGCATGCTATAATTGTTGCCCCGGTTCTATTGTTGCTGACACTTCAATTATTGATAACAACATTTATATCAATAAATATGAAACTTATGATGATGGTATAGGAGGATGTTTTTGTACATGCCTGTATGACCTTCAATATAATATTGAAAATGTTCAATCTATTGAATATACTGTAAATATTATTGAACCAATTACAATTGATTTAAGTTCTGAAGAGTCAGGCACTTTTTGTTTTGAACGAACAAATTATCCTTGGGTTGTGGAATATTAAATCTACCCCATCATCATACAATTAACGAATTATCATATTTAGCTTGACCTTCTTCGCTTGAGTGAATAAATATTCATTATCTCATCTCAGCGGAATTATTATTATAAACAAAGTCTGAAAATATCACAAAATGAGAATGTCCCATTCAATGTTGTAAATTGAATTGCATCCCCCAACTTTTTTTTAACAAAAGAAGAATTTTTTCAGGATTTTCTGAAAACGAAGCTACTTAGGATTTTTGACTATTTAGGGTTAACCCTGAACCAGTGAACATTTGCCAAAAAGTTTAATCATCTACATAAATAATAAATGGATAATCTGTTATTGGTAAATTTGTAAATGATACTCCAGTATCTGTCATTGTAAATGTAACGGGCATTGTTACATTATTATGAATATCCTTTACTACATAATTATGTTCTTCTATTCCGTCGATTTCAAAGGATATAGTTTTTGTATCCTTTAGTGTATTACTTATTTCATCATAATTCCAATCAATCCAGTACCAGTATGCTATAACAGCTTTGCCATTATCTGAATATAGCTCAATTCTAAGATTATCATCCTCAAAGTCTCCTTTTATTGTTCTTTGATATACTACTGATACTGCTCCAATATGCTGTGCGAGTACCTTGAATGCATTAAATGCAGGCCTTGGTTCAAGAGTACTCACACCCTCGATTAGGCCTGAGAAATAGCTGTCGGTATTAACACAAGGATCTTCCACACTTAAACGAAAACAGATAAGTCCTTCTAATCCTGCTGCATGCTCTACAAGCATTGAACGAGTAATAAATTTCATCTGTGCATTGAGACTTTTTTCAGTTATATAATTAATGTTTATAAAACCTGACTCAGTATCCCAGAGATCAATATTCGGTTTATTATAGTCTACTGCTATTATATCCCTTATATATTGAATCCCATCTTCGAAGCTACAGATAACACCAGTATCACAGTAATAAGGCTTTTGTTCATCAGGAGGTAATACCAAAATCTCTCCATAATTCGCTCCCACTATGGACATTATCTCAGGCTTCATTCTATATGGATGAAAACCAACTGCATCAATATAATCTAGTACACCATTATTAAAACATTCCTTTAAGAATTCAATACACCCATAAAAATCACAACTATACGAATCCCCTGCACAATCTTCACAAGCATTTGGATAACCATCCTTATCTATCATGGTAACTCCTCCCATGATAATATAGGCATCGGTCTGAATTGATCTAATCTTATTTGCAGTTGAGATTAGATGATCTGAAAACTGATCGGGATTGGAAGCAGGACCTCCTTCTATATCCCAGAATATATCGCTATCCTCTTCATTCCCAATCTCCCATTTCTTTACCTTATCTCCGTATCTCTTTATTAGTTCATCTACATAGTTTAGCCATGCCTGATGATAATCTGTGTCAGAAACAAGTGAAGGGCCGCAACCATACAAAGAGTTATCTCCACCTCCATGTCCAATTGAAATGATAACTTCAATCCCGATTTCATTATGCAGGTAGTCGATTAACGCATCATGACGCTCCCAATTATATACACCTTTTTCTCTTTCAACAAAATACCAAAATATTGTATAACGAGAATTTTTCACCTTGAGTTCTCTAAGATAATCAAACATCTCTTTGCCCTGCTCAATTGTAAAGGTCTGAAAATATGGCTCAGCGTCCCAAATAGCCCATTTCGCCTCCTGAATCCCAAACTTATTGTATTTAACTGAATCTTTTACATCCTTATCCTCCGTACACCCACACTTCAAGAATAAGAATGAAAAAATCATTGAAAATAGAGTAAATTGTAGAAATAGTTTTTTTTCATAGCAATTTCTCTAAATTAAAATTTTTATAATTATAAAAAAGCAATCTCTAGGAGAAAGTCTATTTTTTTTTACTATTAACTCACGTTCCACTACTAATTCTATCCCACTCTTACCAGATATTATCTTAACTATTACACCTGAGGATTGGATAATTTCAGTTGATAATGACGAGTGCTCCATACCGAGCCCACGCTTACGTCAGAGTAGAAGCTGTCATTATATTAATATATGATTGTGTTGATTTAGTCTTCTAATCGGGATTGATAAATCAGCACCTACAATAATTGCTTATACTAGAGTTGAAGAGTATAAGAAGTCATTTTACAAATGCAAAGTTGACAATGATGAAAATTTACAATGCTTACAACCACTATCGAACTTGCTAGTTTGTATGTGAGCTTGAAATCTGACCTTCTGGTTCATTCTTTATATCTAATAACCTTACCCTTCACATGAAGGATATCGATGCTGCCAACAATCCATATCTGTCTTTCGTGCCAACAATGAACATCAATGAGATTATTCCCTCCCTTTTCAGTGATCGCATCATCAATGGCTTCGTTAAAATTGGCTATAGGGGTAACGGGGAAAATCCAGAGAAGATTGAAACTGCTGCTCTGTCCTTCAACAGGGCCCAACACCTCAAAGTTTTTAGAGCCAATTTCGTGGGCCTGCGGTTCAAGCCCTTTTACATGGGTATGAACTCTCAAGCATCCCTGCAAGGACAGCGCCGCAAATAGTAAAATCGCAAAAAAAATAGTAGCTGAAATACTTGAATATTTAAGAATAATTTCTCCCTTCTTATCTGACATTTTCTGCTCCAGCAACGCTAAGTTTTATGGCTTCACCTTCAACCGTTACGGTAGTGATAGAAAAGAGAATATAGTATGAAATTGTCTCATAACATCTCACATAAATCAGCGCATTACCGTCTCTTTTCTGTACCGCTTCTTTAATAGCCGTATCAATATTTGGTTTACCAAACATCCATAAACCAAATAGCGACCAGGCGCTGTCACTGCCTTCAGTTTTACCTAAGTTCTCTATTTTTGCTGTATTGTTAAGCGGGGTTGTTGAAGAAGTTATGCATACCGGAGAAGTTATGCATGAAGTTAAGCTGGTTATGAAGATTGCTATTAGAATAAAATGAAATATTTTATTTATACAAAACATATTACACTCCTTTTGTTAAAATATTAGCAAGTAGTTAAATAATGAGTAATTATACAATCAACCCCTCCTTTGGAGTAAAAAACCCATACTTTCTGGGCAGTCACAAATATTAGAATTTTACCTCAACACCGAAGTTCGGATAAATACCGACCATCATCTCATCATCAGGATCAGCTCCAGCATTATGTGGATTATCTTCACTATATGGGATTCTGTAATCCCATTTATGTTCATTAATTGCTACATTGTTATAAACATTTATAACCTCTACATACCAGTTCACATAACCCCATGAATGATGTATTTTGTAGCTGTACCGTATATCAAGCGTGTGATGTGACCGGAAATGAGCAGAATTTCTCTTTCCAGTAATCGGTACATACCTGTACAATCCAGTCCTATTGTAGTAGTCTGTATCCTGTTCTGACCCGATGATGGGCGTATAGGGGAAGGAAGAATAGAATTGAAAACGCCCGCTGACTGTATGACTACCGAATACATAGCCAGCTATCAGTTTGAGTGAATGCCGCTGTTCATAATAATAGTTGAACCACTGGTCGCCATATGGATCTCCTACTGGATTTACGTAGTCGCCATTCTCATCAACTATGCCATAGAGCCCAGCTTGAGTCGGCAGTCCTGATTTGTATCTGGAGTGAGTATATGTATAGCTTAGCCATCCGAATAGACCATCTTGATTTTCCATTCTATCTTTACGAAGCATGATTTCTGTGCCATATGTTTTGACCTTGCCGGTGCAGAGGCCTTGGAGATAGGAACCATCAGAATCTGTATGGGGATAAGCTTCTGGTTTGTCATAAAATTTATTGTTAAAGCCTTCGACACTGACAGTGAAAAGACCGATTTTCTGCTCAATCCCCACTGCTCGGTGTATCGCCTTTTCAGGCTTCAACTCTTCACCGATCTCGGCAAGCTCTGGCATCTGATCGAATATAAACGGATTTGTCTGGAAGAAGTAGCTGTATCTCCCTCCTGCTGCAGAGATTGTAGTATCTGTTGGGAACTCGTAACTTGCCATGATCCTGGGGTCAAGTGTAGCTTTATCTGACCGTTTGAGATAATCGGATCGAATGCCTGGTTGCACTGTCAATCTGGCAAAAGTGAACTTGTTTTCAGCATATCCTCCAATAACGTGGTTTACTATCCTTTCGTCTATCACTCCTCTGGAGTAAAACAACTCAGGGTCTGCCGGATCAACAACATCCTGATAACCGCGAGGCATGAGCGATTTGCCGTGTGCCTTGAAATAATATATGGTGTATTCCACGGCTGTCCGCAGTGTGGCATGATTTTCCCACCATTCGAACTCCGTCTTATCCTTCAATCCGAAAATATAAGGATTGGATGTCATATTGTAATCCTTAAAATAGTCTGCCACTCCTTCATTCTCTGAATTGAAATAGAAATAACTCTGTTTTAGCGAACTGTAAGCCAGCAGTTTGTTTTTGATTTTTTTTGAAGGTTGAAAGGTATAATAGATCCCCTGGCTGTGCGACATCTGATCCATTTTAAACTCTAACTTTTGTAATAGAGGGTCCGATCCTGGATCAGGATCTTTTTTCTGCTTGAATCTAAGAAAATCCTTGTTTCCCATAAAAAGTAGTGTCACGGAATTTGAGCTGTTTATATAGTATTTGCACTTTGCCTGGTAATCCCAATATTCTGGCGCTACTTCTTGATCATCATTCTGCATCATTATTGGCATAAGAAGCCCGAAGTAGCCGTATCTTCCAGAGGCAATGAAATAACCCACCTTCTCATCACTGCTGCCCTCTTTTTCATATGTTGGTGAGGCAACAAATATATCGTCTTCTTTATCACGCAGTATCGGTGTCTGGATCAAAAAATTTGCACTGAGAAGCGCTATGTCGGCATATCCGCTGAATTCTTTAACGTCATCAACTGTGTTAATATTAATGACAGCACCTATAGCAGAACCGAATTCAGCCGAAAACGATGAGGCATAGAGGTCTATTTCGCTCATGATATTATTGTTAATAACCGAATGCATGCCGCCATAATGGAGAGGATGATAGATCGGTATATCGTCTATGAAATAATTGTTTGTCTTGACATCTGCGCCTCTAATAACAAGGGGCCCTTCAAATCCTCCTGAACGAATAATTCCAGGGAGAGAAGCGAGGGCGTTAATGGCGTCACCGAAAGATGCTGGCATCTCCTTTAATTGGCGGGCTGATAGGGTTTGACGGGAGAGTTTCTGAATATCTCTTTCTTCAGTAATAGTTAGCGCTACTCCTTTTATGCTAATGGGTCTTAGACGAAAATCTCGAGTCATATTCCTATTTATGGTTATTTTTATTTCGAGTTTTTTCAATCCGCTGGAGCGTACAATGACAGTATATTCTCCAGGTTCTGGAACTGTAATCTCGTAAGAGCCATCATAGTCAGTTTGGACTTTAACCTTTGCTTCAATAATGATAACGGTTGCAAAATCAGGCGGTTTTTTTGTCACACTGTTGTATACTTTACCTCGAAGAGTGAGGTCTTCTTCATTTTGTGCATATGCTGAAGAGGTGAGTATTATGAATATATGACTAAAAATGATTACAATACATAAAGCAGTGAATATTTTCCCCCAATAATTTATCATTTGTAATTCCTTTATTCAAGCCTGAATCGCAGTGGCAATTCCATCTTTATTGGCACCCTTTTCCCGTTTACTATGGGAGGCGTAAATTGAGCTCCAAGGAGTATTTTCCGAGCATCTCGCGCAAATACTGATGATATTTTTATGTGCATTTTAGTGGGGAGAGCCTTGGTCAATCTTATTCCCAATATATCGACGTTCCTTACTTTTCCGTTCGTAGCTATCAGTAGTTCAACATTGATAATTGCTTCAATATTCATCTCCTTGGCAATCTTTGGATACAGCTTTTTCAGTTTTCCAATAGGTTTTGGTGGAGCGATATTCGGGAAAAATGCGATGTCAACTGCATTCGGGTCATCTGAAGTGCCTACAGCGCGTTCGATATTTGCGGCGCTCTCAGACACATCCCCTTCTTTAATTGAAAACTGTTTTTTAACGATGCGTTTCGGGGCTCTGGCTTCAATCTGGGTAATATCAATAAATTGTATATGTTCAGTGGGAGTATAGTCCTCTTCACTAATTTCAAGTGAAGGGGTGTAAAAGAGTAGATAGGAGACAAACAGTAGAGCCAAAATGAACGAAAAGGAATAGGGATGTCCCTCCTCCAACCTTTTTACTCTGCTAAGGAAGCCTGTGTTATCTTGAATGGTTTCTTCAATCACTTGTTTGGCCTATTTTCTATTCTCGGCTATGATGTACTCTATCGAGAAAGCGCTGCTCTTGATATAGCGACAACGCCTGTTCTCGGCTCAGACATGAAAACAACATTTAGAAAATCCTGTTCTTGAAGAACCAGCAATACCTGTGACACTACCTCGTAGTCAAGGTTCTTATCTGCAGTAATCGCTATGACATGGTCTTTTTCGCCCTGTCGCATTGCGAGATTATCACTCAATTCCTCAAGTGTTACAGCCTTGCCATCAAAATAAAAATATCCTTCTTTTGATATACTGATGTACAGGCTGTCCTGCTCTGCTCCCTCTGTTCGCGCATGAGGTAGCTCCACCTCAACACCCTTTGGGGGCTCGGTAGTTGTTGAAGCCATAAAAAAGACGAGTAAAAGCAGCGCCAAATCCGCCATAGCCGAGCCTATGGATATGTGTCCCAGCTTTTTCAAGAAAGAATTATTATTCATTAATTATTCTGTGCCAATATTTTTTAGTGAAACCCGCTTTATGCCAGTTTCTTTAGCTAAGCTCAATGTATCAACAAGATGGTCATACTTTACATCAGGCTGCATTAGTATGATAATAACTATGTTTATAGCCTCTTTTTTGTGATCAATTAGTATTTTTTTGAATGCTTCGCGATCAAGGATGTCTCCGTTATATTGAAAACCATTATTGAGTGGATACACTTCGATTATAAATTTTTCCTCAAGCTTTATAGATCCCGCGCTACGTGACGGCAGAGAAAAGAATATTCCCTGTCGAATGACAAAGGATCCGGTTACAATAAAAAAGATGAGAAGCAGAAATGCCAGATCACCAATCGAGGTAGACTCAAATGCCTTATGTTCGTTTAGGAGCTTCTGCTTTTTGTGCCTGCGAATTAATTGTAGAATAATGTTATTTCTATCCATCCGCTACTTCTTCTTTTGTTAGCTTTTCTGAAAGCCTTGGAAGCTTTTCACAGAATCTGTTTATAATTTCTTCAGCACGCGTATAACGATTCTGAATAATATGGGTAAAAAGATAGTAAAAGGTTAGCGCAGGCGCTGCAATCATGAGTCCGCCCGCAGTTGTTACAAGTGCAATCTGAATTCCAACTGCTACGACCTTAGCATTAACTGATGTGGCAGCAGCGATAGCTGCAAAAGCGCTGATCATACCAATAACCGTCCCGAGAAATCCTACTATTGGAGATAGATTCCCAATACCTGATAGAAGGGCCATCCCTCTCTCCATACTATTCGCATATATTTGAAAGGTACTTCGTAGTTCATCCTCCATATCTTCATGATATAGGGTTTCTGATTTTTCAGCCATTTCAGTCAGATACGCTTCCATTTGTCTGGGATTCCACATTTTGTTTCTGGTAAAAAATATTATTCTTTCTATAATAAGAGTGATGGAAATAATTCCAAGAAGGACAACAAATATCATTAGAGGTCCGCCCTGTGTGACGGTAGAAAAGAGATTCTCGCCTTTATCCTCGGTCATCAAATCTTCTTCAGCCTTTTGAGTAGACTGAAAATCTTCTTGAAGAGACTCTTCATCAAGGATTTGGGACTCACCTTTAATTTCTCTGATTTCCTGTGATGGTGCTATTTTTTTTGTTTGAGAATAGACGGGTAACATGCAAATAAAAAAGAATGAGATGAAGAATATTAAAATGTTGATAATTATCAGTTTTGTGATTCTTATGCGCATAATAAACCTCCACATATACAAATAAAATATTAATCGTGGATAATACTACCTCAATTGTGCAAAATAATATTATTTGAATATAGATTATAGTTGAAGAATAGCCATTATCCTGAAATATGGAGAGTAATCAAACAAAACCATACAAAGGATAAAGGCCATTTATTATGAGGTTAAAGAAATCAGCAATAGAATCAAGAGTCAACAGTAATTTACTCAACTTGACTGACTTTTTATAATCATATGGATGGAAAAAACAAATAAAAAAGGCAAAACTACAGATGAATGAGGTAACTAACCAAACTTTCATAGGAGTATTTGCCTTTATGTTCAAAATCTTCCGTTTTCCCTCCAGTCTGGATATTTTTTAGCTCTTTGAAAACTGAATTTAGTTTTGACCATTTCAAATATTTTCGTATGTTAGTGCTTCTCATTGCAATATCCTGGGATGATACAGCAAAATATCTAAAGGAGTTGCCAAATCAAAATTCAGTTTTAAAAGAACTATCTCGACTGCTTGTTGCTGCCTAAAAAAGTCAGTCAAGTTGAGTAAATTAATTACTTGAATAAAAATTAGTCATTCTGGATGTTGTAATATAGATTTCATAGGATTCATTACTATACATAGAAAAGTAACTTCAAATTGGAGCAAATTTATGGGAAAAACAGCATATCTCTATAATAAAATTTATACAGAACACGACACAAAACAGGGACATCCGGAGAGGAGTGAGAGGTTGTTGGCAATTGATGAGAAATTAAAATCGAGTCCCTTTTATAAAGACTTGATACAGGTGGATATTATACCAGCGGATGTTAAACATATTGAATTGATTCATGAAAGAAAATATATTGAAAGAGTAAAGAAGGAGATCGAAAGCGGAATACTCTATCTTGATTCAATGGATACCGTTGTTTCTGACAGATCTTATGAGGTTTCCCTATATGCAGTGGGAGGATGCCTGAATATGTGTGATTATATAATGAGGGGAGAAGCGGAGAATGGATTCTGTGCAGTGCGCCCACCAGGTCATCATGCAGAGAATGATTATGCAGCCGGTTTTTGCATCTTCAATAACATTGCCATTGCAGCGAAATATCTTCAATCTGCTCATAACATTAAAAAAATAGCAATACTTGACTGGGATGTTCATCACGGCAATGGTACTCAGCATTCCTTTGAAAGCGATAATTCAATATATTATATCAGCCTTCATCAGTATCCTCATTATCCAGGAACAGGAACCAGCAATGAAAGGGGTTTTGGAGATGGAGAGGGTTATACACTCAATATACCCATGAGGGCGGGTAGCGGTGATAAGGAATATTTAGAAGCATTTAACAAACAGATATTACCTGAACTTGAGAATTTTAAACCTGAGATAATACTCATCTCTGCCGGTTTTGACGCGCATATATCCGATCCACTCTCATCAATATATCTGTCCACAGATATGTATTATCAGTTTACAAAAATGCTCAAAGAGATAGCAAACAAATATTCAAATAAGAGAGTTATCTCTTTCCTTGAGGGGGGGTATAATCTTGATGCCCTGGAGGATAGTGTGTATCTTATGATGAAGGCCTTTGTTGAGGATGATTAAAAGAAGTGACAGTTTAATATTCACATTAAGGCTTTACATCCTTAGTAGTGAAGTAAAACTAGCACACATCAATTTACAACTCTCCCTCTTATAGATTTAATGTAATGAAGTATTATTTCAATAGAGATCGATAACATTTCAATCAAAATAGATATGTGAGGATTGAGTCTTTAATGTAAGCCTTTTCTACAAACTCCATACCTAATAGCTCAGAAATCCATAAAATATGCTTGAGTGTATGCTCAGCATCCTCACCAAGAAGAGGTTCATGGTGAAATCGCTTGTCAGTGCTTTTGTTTCCATTAATTGGATGAACACTCAATGAATATAGGCCACTTTTCAATAATTTTATTCCCACAAGGATGTTATCCTGAATATCCTCATTTATGGAACCGAATATAAAATTTCCCAGGGAATATACAATCGGTTTTCCATTGTATATTTCTATTCCCTGATACACATGAGGATGATGACCAATGATTACATCAACCCCGCTATCAATTATTGCATGAGCCAACTCTATCTGATGTCTGGTTGGGAAATCGGAATATTCTCTTCCCCAATGTATAGAAACAATAATAAAATCATTATACCTCGCATAATTCTTTATATCCTCTCTAATAAAATCAATATCTGCCCTCGCTACACCAGGACTGGAATCTGCTGAAAAAGACTCTGGATAAGCTATCGTGGAATATGCAAAGATTGCCAATCTAATATCCCTTATCTCAACCGAAATAGGAAGATGAGCAGAACCGATATCCATTCCTGCTCCGGTAAAACTAATACCATTATTATAAAGATTAGTCATCGTATTTATAAGTGCGACTTCCCCAAAGTCGTTTACATGATTGTTGGCAAGGCTTACACCATCAATCCTCCCATATTTTAACAATTTTAACGCAGAAGGCTCTGCTAAAAAGATATATTTCTTTGTTGGATGAGGTTCGCCTATCTCTGAAATAGGACATTCAAGATTGCAAAACCGATAATCATATTTATATAGGAGATGCCTCAGTTCCTTTAAGGGATATTCATATCCCTCAGTCTGTATTATATCCTTAATGCCCCAATCCAGCATGACATCCCCACAGAAGAGGATATTGACATCTTCATTAACAGGATTCTTTGTATTTTTCGATGAACATCCTAAGACAAGGGTAGATATCAAAAGCAGGGTTAGAAATCTAAATAACATTAAAAATAAAATTCACCTTATATAATTGATATAGCTAGGATGCTATATTTTTTATAAAATTGCAAAAGATTTATACCAGACATGTCAAGACATTTATGAAAATGGATCACATTAACCCTCATCATATTGAGAATTAATCAATCCACATCATTAGCAACATGGAAATAAGCGCTGCCTCATCATTATAACAAATTATAATCCATACTTGATCGCCGCCCTTGGCACTACACCCGGATATGATGAAGAATAGGTCAAGTATCACACATTCCTGAGTGGGATATTCATACTGCCAGACCTAAATCCTTCAATATCTAAAGTGATATAGGAAAAACCTATCTCCTTTAAGCGTAGAATAATCCTATTACTCAAACACTCATCATCAACAATCCTCTTCAAATCTGTCTTTGACAACTCAATCCTCGCTATTGTATCATGATATCTCAATCTTACAGGATAAAATCCCATCACTTCAAGAAATTTCTCTCCATTCCGTATCATATTTAGTATTTCTTCTCTTATTGATGTTCCGTAGGGGATTCTGGAGGCAAGACACGAATTGTTATGAAAGGGAATGGTAATATGATATAAACTACATGCCTTTCTTATCATATCCTTTGTTAACCCTGCCATAGCAAGAGGCGAGATAACACCCAACTCATTAAGAGCTCTTAACCCAGGTCTATAGTCATCATCATCGCTCAGATTTGTGCCATCAGCAACATATTTATAATCGATGACATTGGCATGTTCAATGATCGTTGTAAAAATTAACCTTTTACAATAATAGCATCGAAAACGATCATTCTTCACCACTTCATCCAGTTTTAATGGCTCTGCCTTAATGATATCATGCTTAATATTATATTTTGTGGAGAACTCCTTAGCATATTCTATCTCCTTTTCTATAGAAAACGACGAATCAATGGTTATTGCCATCATATTATTTCCGCAGACCATATTTGCCATATAGGATAAAAAACAAGAATCCATACCTCCTGAAAGAGCGACAATTATTGGTTGATGCTCTTCAAGTAGATTTTTTAGCCCTTCAATATTCTTTCTAATCTCCATATGTATTGATAACAATTCAGGTTTTAAAACTGCTTCCCATTATTTATTCAGTTAGATATAATCCAGCCAATCTTGATCATAATTATATTTTCGGTGTGTAAATTTGAGTGAATTACTGAATTCATGAACACATAATGATGAGAAATCATTTCTTCGCCCATCATATTTACCCCTGTTATAATAAAGCAATCCTCGTCGCTCCCTCTAAAGTGCTCCAAAGATCCTCCTCCGTATGGGGTTCTAGAGTTATAATTGGGGGTTGCTTCATCTGATCAATGAAATCAACGATCATTGTAAAATCGATATTACCTTTGCCAATGGGATCATGAGCATCTTTACTTCCATCATTATCATGTAGATGAAAGTGCCTGATATGCTTCCCAATCATATCAATCCACTCCTTCACATCGAGTCTTGAAAAAGCGTTGATATGCCCCACATCAATACAGTGATAAACAGGATAACCATGCATCCTCTCAATAACACTGGAGATAACATCAGGAGTCTCCTCATATACGTTTTCAATCACTAAAATTGCTCCCATCTTATCGCATTTTTCAGCATACCTTATAAGATTTGGAATAATATACGAAAACCATTCATCATACATATATCCAAAGCGCTTCTCTTCATAATTAAGATGGAGGACAACAGAGATTGGAGAGAAGTAGAACATAGCATCAAAGGCAGAATCTATTCTACTCAATGAAGCCTCCCTGATCAACCTGTCAGGACTGCCAAGAAATAATTCATTAAAAGGGGCATGAACTGTCATTGTTATACCGAGATTCAATAGCCTATCCGCGAGATATCCAAAGTCTTTACTCGAGTAATGATCTAGAGAATAATAATCTATCCCTATTTCAAGGTTAAAACGATGTGACTCTATCAATTCCATATATCTATCATCGATTTTCCTGATAGGCATGTTGATGAAAATATTCCTATTTGTGCCTGATAAAAAATCACTATTTTTCATTATAGATTAATTCACACCCTATAATTATATTCAAATGAATCATTGGAAATATAAACATACTCGTTAGAGTCTAGTATTTCTATTTATTATTATGATAAACGTGAAATATTTCACCAATCAAAATGGTCTAATTCTGTTATTCCCTAAATTCAGCAACTAGAAAGGTATGATCTGAGGGTTTCTCCCATAGCCTAGGCTCAACATCTATCCATGCATCAACTGATCTATCGGCAAGAGGTTTTGTAGCCAAGATATGATCCACCCTCCAACCAATTCCCCTCTTTACAGCATCCCGCACTCTGTAGTCCCAGAAGGTATACTCCCCTGCACCCTCCTTGTGTTTCCTGAAAACATCGACAAAACCCCAATCCTTGACCCTCTGCAGCGCTCTGTGCTCATCCGGATGAAATCCCACTCGACCAAGGAGTCTTACAGGGTCATGCACATCTATCTCCATTGGAGCCACATTGATATCGCCCAGCCATAATAAAGGATTATTTTTAGTATAATTTTTATCAAAAAATTGGAGCAACCGATCAAACCATTTCAGCTTATATTGAAACCTATCCGAAGAAGGATCTGTGCCCTGCGGAATATAGGTATTTACAACAGGTATCCCCTTAACCTGAGTCACGATTAGTCGCGTGCCCTCATCATTTCCATCGCCATCAAAACCATAGGATACCCCTTCAAAGGGCAATCTACTCAATGTAGCCACACCATTATAGGATTTTTCACCCTTGTATACCACATCATAACCAGTGGATTCGATCGCTTTAAGGGGGAAATCGCTATCCTTAGCCTTTGTTTCCTGAAGGCATAATACATCTGGCCTCTCCTTCTCAATCCATCTAATTATTACATGAATCCTGGCCCTGATTGAGTTGGCATTAAAACTCGCGATCTTCATCTCTTCTTAACTAATCCTATAATTATGAAAAACGAACAATAATAAAACGGGGAAAGGCGGCAATCCAAATTGCCAAGGGAGATTACGACTCTTTAAAGAAGTTACACGAACACACTTCTAATATGATCAATTACATCCGTTGCCTTCAGAAGGTCAATCCCATTCTCCATAACACATATATCCGCAGCCCTTCCATGTACATATGCCCCTATCCCTGCGGCATCTAAAGATGATATATCCTTTAAGAGCAATGCACCAATAATGCCAGAAAGGACATCTCCAGAACCAGCAGTCGCAAGGGAAGGATTTCCACTAGTATTAATCAATGTTTCTGTGCCATCTGTCACAATAGTTGATGGTCCTTTTAGAAGAACCACCGCTGATGTCAACCTTGATAATTCAATGGCAGCATCCAATCTATTTTTTTTTATCTCATCTACAGATCTTCCCATCAATCTTGAAGCCTCATAAAAATGTGGGGTGATAGCAAAGGTGATGTCCTCAGGTAGTTTTGTTACCTTCAGGTATTTTGAGAGATGATATAGACCATCACCATCTATTATTACACTTTTTATGTTATAAGAGGATAATTTATCAATTACTGTATTAAAGACTATTGAAGACAATCTACTCCTTCCCATACCAGGGCCGATCAAGAGAACATCATATCGTCTATCTTCATTAAAAAAGGACTCCAAATCGCTTTCTATACTTCGGCAGAGATCCCTATCCTCTTCATTGTAATTCTCATCATTATCTTTGACGCACTCCTGTAAATCAGGTAGGCCTAGAGTATCCAAGGACCTAGTAATTAGTTCAGGGATTTTGCCAGCAATTACTGATCTTGCCTTTTTAGTTGTCAGCAGAGTAGAAAGGCCGATGCCGGTCTCAAAAGCAGACATAGCAGCCATAATTATGGCGCCCTCCATTTCATCAAATCCGCCTATGAGGAGGAGATGCCCGATCATCCCCTTATGAGCATCGCAATCTCTGGCGAAATCTAACCTTTTCTTCACAAAGCTGTTGTCTATAAGCTCAATTCTCAATTCACTGGAATTAGTAATTGTAGAAGGGAATCCAATATCAGAGACATGCAACTCTCCTGTATACCTTCTGCCAGGATATATTACTAAAGACACCTTTGGAAGTCCAATCGTTACTGTATAATCAGCCTTAATTACCACCCCATCCGGAGCTTCCCCATTTGATGGTAATCCGCTGGGAATATCTACTGATAGTATCATTATACCACAGTTATTGATCATTTCTATGATATCCTTGATTATTCCCCTTACACTTCCCCTGAAGCCTGTTCCCAATAGAGCATCTATGATGAGATCATATCTCTCTAAATCCACCTCCCTAAGAACTGCATTATCCCCCACTTCAATAATCTCAACTCCATAATTCATACACACATTAAGATATATCCTAGAGGTCTCTGAAACCCTCCCCATGCTGCCTGCAATATATATGTCAACATTAAAACCCTTGTTAGACAATAGATATCCAATAACAAATCCATCTCCGCCATTGTTTCCAGTGCCGGAAAAAACCGCTACACTCTTTTTACAAGCAAGATTATCCTCGATAAAATCTGCAATTGATTTCCCAGCATATCCCATTAATACCTCGCCAGGAATACCTATTTGCTCAATAGATATCTTATCAATCCTCTGCATCTCCTCAGCCTTTACAACCTTCATCCAATCATACTCCATTTATTTTATAACTTCAGCGAATTCAATAAGTAATAACCCTATTTACATTTCTTATCTCCATTCGAATATCTTTATCTCATCCTTTTCAACATGATAAGAATAAATATTTCCAAGTTTATCAGCTTGAATACTCTCATAATGTCTATTCCTTTTGGGAAACTTTATCAATACATTATTTATAATATCGCCGCTATAATTACAAATTATAAATTTCACTTTTTTACCATCCACATCCCAGAGATACAAAAGTTTATCTTCAATAGAAGTAAATAGCACATTTTTCGGTTCAGGGATGTCAATAATAGCCTGTTTGATGCCTTCCCCTTTTATGGAATACTCATATATCTTTCTGTATTTAAATTCTAATTCATGATAGTATGCAACAGACACGAGCAAACTCTCTCCATTGTGAAATACATCGATATTCTCTATCCTTCCGATATAAAAATCATCCCCCTTAGCCTCCTTGAAATCGATCTCCCCCACGTTTATTCGAAAATCCCTTTTCCTATCTGTAAATCTAAAAACACTCCAAGTATCAAATGATCTTGATACAACAAAGAGCCTGTTCAATCTATCCACTTCAATATTATCAATATAATAAAAGGGAATATCAGACCTTCCCCTCTGTCCCAATGTATATAGTAAATTCCCTTTCTTATTAAATACCAAGATGTAAGATGGAGAGTAGTCCATATCTTTCTTTACTCTCGATCTACGATGTCTTTTTGATGCTGCAAATCTATTCTGAACATATATATTTTCATTGGAATCTATCGCTATTGATCCAATTATGCTGAAATTAAAATAAGAATATCTTACTCCACCAGTCTTGGAGGGTTTATCCTTTTTATCACCGATCACAAGTCTGGGTGTGCCATCCATCTTAAATTTCTGAATTCTCTTCAATATGTTATCTATGGCATAAATATTATTATTATAAAAATGTATATAAAAAGAGATTTCTAATAATCCATCCTCATCGTATTTTAGCATTACATTCCCACTATCCGTCCCATTGTTGATAGTGCATACATTATGAGATCTCAACTTTGTTACCTTCCATCTACCACATGAAAAAAGTAGAATAACAACGATAATAGCTATGCGGCTTTTCATAAAAAATACTCCTTGATAATACTACTATTGAGGATCCCTTTCCACAAAATCAACAGAGCCAGGGCAGGTCCCTGGTATTACATTGCTCGCAAAAAGTTGACTCATTAAAAAATACTACATGAAATAATAAAATCAATATTATCAGACACCAGTTTAGATAAAATATTACTAGAAAGGCAATCAAAAAAACTGAGATTAATTGATAGTTGAATCAATTCTTAGATTATTATCCATTGAGTAATCATCCAGTGAACCTCGTATAGCAAAGCCATCTAATTCACAATTCGGTTTGTGGGTGTCCTGGCTTTTAATATTATTTAGGTCTTCATACAGGGATTACAAAATGTAGGTGTTTCAGCGTGTAATACACCAACTTTATGTATTTTACAGAATATGAATTAACCCCCATCTGAATACTATCTTCTCGGCCAAAAGTCCTCTTCTGAATTCTATGGAGATTGTGAATGTGAATATATGGACCTGCCCTTCTCGATTTTCACAAAAAATGGCTTGAATTTTACACTAATACTTCCTAACATAAATGAGTGTTACGTTGTATCTCTTTTCTTATTTATGGCGATTTGTAGAGGATATTAGCAACAATATATTTCCACAATTTTAGTGTTATATTATTCACAACACTCGATAACTAAGAATCACTAAATCAAAAAACCTTTAATAACAGAGTACATTCTCATTTGCCCTGGGTACCCATTTGAAATATATGCGATAAGGACATGAGATGAAACTTAAGGATATTTTAATTAAAGAGAAGGGTTATAATAAACCAGCAGAAACCCTTGTGAAGGGTATAGCCTCATTCTTTCGTGCATTACAAATGACAAGGGATCAAAAGGGCTTAAAGAAATACTTCATTATCCCCTTTATTTTGAATTTAGCATTGCTCTCCACTATTATTTATTTTTCATATATATTCATCTACCCGGAAATTCTAAATATTTTACCACAAGGCGACATATGGTATCTGGAGATAATTCGATGGTTAATATCACCTATCATCTTCCTTATACTTGCCTTTATTATTGTTTTTATTTATTCCATTACCGGAAGTATCATCACTGCGCCATTTAACGATCCATTATCCTCAAAAGTTGAGGCATTGATGACCATGACCACTTTTAAAGAAAAAAATACTCTCTCTAAACTCTTCTCTGACATCGTTCGAACCGTAAAAAATATACTAAAACTTCTTATATTATTAACACTTGTAAATATCATTATATTCTTGCTTAATTTTGTTCCTGTTGCAGGAAGCATAATCTACTCAATTTTGAGTTTCATGAGTGTCTTATTCTTTTGGGGCTTTTCCTTTATAGAAATTCCACTCGATAAAAGAGAATTTCTATTCAGAGATAAACTAAAGATAGCTTGGGAGTATAAGTTTATGACAATGGGTTTAGGTCTTGGTTTTTCGATCGTTTCTTTAATCCCCATATTAGGATTCCTAGGACTAAATCTTGGAACAATTGGCGCAACTATGCTTTTTATTGAAAACATTCAACCAAGATTACAAAGAGAGATACGAGAAAATCGTGGAGAAGAATTCTTAATAACTGGTCATACATACTAATCATCAAAACATAGGCTAAAGATTCAATCTCAAGCTGGTTTGCTTATACCGCTTATGTTGATCAGTATATAATCTATTACTGTTGAATAAATACCAAAAAACTTAAAAACTGTATCTTATTCAAATATTATGGAGAAAAGGCTATGATTAGATTCGACTATAACTACTTTATGAAAGAGAATATTGGAAGTGAACATGGCATCTCACAGGAAGAGATAGATTCAATAAAGGCCAAATCTGATGATGCACTGAAAAGGATGGATAGAGAAAAAGGTGAAGGGGCATTGGGATTTCTTGAAATCCCCTTTGATGAAGACATTATTAAAAGAGTGAAAGAATACAGATCGAGCATTGGTGATAGGTTTCGTACAATAGCCATAATCGGTATTGGAGGCTCAGCATTAGGTCCTCAGGCCCTAAAAAACTCTCTGTCTCATCTGTATTTGAATGAACTTAGCGAAGAAGATAGAGATGGAAGGTATAAGGTCTACTTCTTTGACAATGTTGATCCCTATGAAATTATCTATATGAAAGATATTCTAAATTTTAAGAAGACTCTATTTATTGTAATATCCAAGTCAGGGGGGACTACTGAGACTAATGCTAATTTTGCAATTTTAAAGGAGTTCTTAAAAGAGGATGTTGGCAGCAAATATCAGGATCATATTGTTGCGATAACTGATCCAGAAAAAGGTATTTTAAGAAAGATATCCATCGAAGAGGGATTTATGACCTTTCCAATCCCTTCTAATGTAGGTGGAAGATTTTCAATTCTATCTTCAGTTGGCCTTGTTATGGCAGAGTTTATTGGGATTGATATAAAAAGGCTCATGCAGGGTGCAAGAAATGCCATTTCACAATTTTACGGCAAGCAACTTCAAGATAATATTCCGCTTCTAAACGCAACCTTTCACTATCTCTTTGATCAACGGAAAAGCAAGAGGATAAATGTACTTATACCCTACACAAGGAAGCTCTATCTCTTTGCTGATTGGTATAGACAACTTTGGGCCGAGTCTCTCGGGAAAAATCGGGATATAAACGACAATATAGTTGAAGTGGGTTTAACACCAATACCGGCCCTGGGTACAATTGATCAGCATTCCCAATTACAGCTCTATCTTGAGGGACCGAATGATAAGGTATTTACATTCCTTAAAATTGAAGATTTCGAAATTGATGTTACAATACCAGAATTCTATAAGGGAATGCCTGAGGTTGATTATCTATCACATAAAAGTTTAAGAGAGTTGAATAGATTTGAAGAATCAGCTACCGAACTTGTGTTAAAAGAAACATCAAGGCCTAATGCCTCATTAATCCTTCCCAAACTTCAAGCAGAGGAGATAGGAGAATTAATAATGATATTGGAGATGCAGACTTCTTATGCTGGTTATCTATACAATATCAACCCATTTAATCAACCAGCTGTCGAACAAGGGAAAAGGATCACCTGGGGACTCCTGAAGAGACCTGGTTATGAGGATATTGAAGATCAGTTCAAGAAAAGATTTATTAAATCGGACAAATATATTCTATGAGAGGGGACAATTGCAGCTATAATCTTCCCCTTTTCGTAGTATTTGAAGGAATTGATGGATCAGGCAAAAGCACTCTCTGTAATATGACATATGAATACTACAACGCCATGAGTGTGCCTGTAGTAAAACTTGCTGAGCCCACAAATGGAATTTGGGGCAATAAAATAAGGAAATTATTGAGCGGATCAACAATGCCTGATGCTCATGAACAGTTGAAACTCTTTTTGCTGGACAGGGAGGAGGACGTTAGAAGGAATATCCTCCCTGCGTTAACAAATTGTAAGTTGATAATCATGGATAGATATTATTATTCGAATATCGCTTATCAAGGCGTTTCTGACATATCTCCTGAATCAATATTAACTCAAAATATAGAGATGGGATTCCCAAAACCCAACCGGGTATATCTTATTGATATTGATCCTGAAGAGTCCTTAAAGAGAATAGTCAAAAGGAATATATACAATTCCCATGATATATTTGAAAGAAAACCCTTTTTAGAAAAAGTGCGGAAGCTATATCTCTCTTTTACAGATGATTCTTTTTTTATAATAGATGGAAGAAAAACAGTTGAAGAATCATTTCAATGTATAATTAATGATATTAATAAAAGTATAAAGCTCCTCATTTTGGGGTAAGAGAACAATAGATCTTACTCTCCACTTGTTCAGGTGTAATGTGTGGAAGTAATACAATTATAATCCAACTGCTGAAATAATAGGGGATATAGTCATCTCATCTAATAATAGGAGTAATTTTAGACCTATATCATCCTCGAAAGTATAACTTCAAACAACTTCGTTATTATTACAGCGATACTCGATAATGTTAAAGAATAGAATTGTATATCTTCTTTTAGCTTATAGCTTCGACCTATTATTTATATTAATATTAGTATTCATAGCAATATCTCTGTCAAATATAGGGCTGGGTGGCATATATTTTGTTGCATATTTTTTTATTATTATTATTGGCTCTCTCCCATTATTGAGTTTTATACATGAAACGATAGGATCAGTTATAATCCCTATCAAATTTGAGGATCTATATGTCCAAACGGTTGATTCAATTTTAAATGTTGAATTCTTTGATGAAATGTTAAGATCAACATTTAATCAAATTCTTGAACTGATCAATGCCAGGATGGGTTTAATAGTATTTTACAACCAGAAGAGCGATAAATTTGACATCTTTTATCATAAAAACAAAAAGAGAAGAATTATCAGAGGGGCAAAAATTGAATTAAATAATATATTATATAAACTCATTAATGGACCTGATGATATAATTATTAAGAGTAAGCTGGATCCATCAGTCCCCTTCCTAAAAGCTGTTATCAATGAAATTGAAAAATTTAATGGCGAACTCATTGTGCCTATCTATTATCAAGAGACATTTCTTGGTATTATTGTAATTGGTGACAGGAAAAGGAAGTATTCGAAAATTGAGATTATATTCATGAGAATTATCAATTGGTTTCCGATTCCCTCAGTAACTGGTATAAGTGAAAAGGGAGAGGAGAGGCTTCTTAAAATATTTGCTTCCAAGATTGCAATTCTATCAGTAAACAGCTTCTTTTTCCTACATTTCCTTGAAAAGAAGGAATTGGAGAAGGAATATGAATTAGCTTCAAAAATCCAGAAAAAAATATTCCCTAATCCGAACATTCAGGTTGGTAGAATTTCAATCATAGTCTATCATAAAACCACCTCCCTAACTACAAAGGAATATTATGACGTATTCACTAATGACAAGATAAAGGATGAAGTAAGGATATCGACATTCAGGATTCGCGAGAATATTAAGGGCACCTCAGTTCTCATGCCCGGTATACAGGCAGCTAATCAGAGTTATGCCAGATTAGGCTTTAAGCCATCGAAGGCGGTGTTACAATTAAAAAAAATGATCAAGGATAAAAATCTCTTAGATAACGACCTAATGATATTTCACTCATCCTTGAATCAAAATGGAAAATTCGTTTATTTTAATAACAGATATACCACGCCCATGTTATTTAATAAAAACTCAAAGGACATCCAATCATTAAAGAAGAATGGGAAGAGTAAAGACAATACCATTACAATTCGATCAGGTGAAATCGTAATCATAACCTGCGAGATCTTTTATAAAATTATAAATGATGATATTTCTAAGTACTCAAGCATTTTATACAATAATTATCAGGCTTCTTTAAATGAGATTAAATCGATCTTAATAAAGAGCATCCTAAAAACAAATAAAGATGATAACGAAGAGATGGATAAACTTCTTATACTCATTAGGTTTGAGGAGTGTCTTGATTAAAAAAATTATAAATCTGAGCCTGCTTTTATTTCTAATAGCATTAAATATCTTTTTTATAAATAGAGCAGTGCAACTATCAAAAATTTATCCTTTTAAAAGAATAATTGTAGGAAATACATTCTTTTACAATACCTCCTCAGTGGAGGACATTATCAAATATAAGAGTAGGATTGTAAAAATTGAGGGAGAGCCTGTAACCAAATCGAACCTTATTAAACTGCTGACCAGATACAAAGATTTAAAAGAATTGGAGATAGTAATTAAACAGAATGGGGCACTGATCCAGAAGAAGATACCCAATAGAGGCATCAACTATGATTTATTATGGCTTATGCTATTCATGATTCTTTTCGCAAACATTCACTATGTATGGGGTTATATTATTAAAATAATTAATCCTGATTTGTTTCAAGCAAAAATCTATTTTAACTTAACATTATTGATTGGTCTTTTCTACTTTTTACTTTTTGAGCATATTTTTTCTAATAATGCACAAATGATATGGCTAGCAATAATTATAATGCTTGGTTATAGCAGCATTCATACTGGATATCGCATTTTGAACAAGGAAGCCATCCGTTATGCGACATTATCATTAATAGGATATGCAATATTTATAGTAATATCTTCAATCTATAGACTACAGGATCCTGATCGATTATTACCCTATCCTCATCTACTAATGTTTTTATTTCTCTGCTCATTATTCTTGATTGGGAACATCTGTTACGCTACAATAAAAGAAAGAAATAAATATATGATCAAGGTTACTGTAACAGTTGCAATAGGCATACTAGTTGGAACCATTATACCCATTATTTGCTTTTTCTTATTAATATATTTTGATTTATATATTTCTATAATTCTTTTTGCAAGCTTTACTCTTGCAATTCCACTATTAGTTGGGAATGGATTGCTTCAATACACATACCATAATTTCAATTCCTTTCACAAAACTAACGTCTTGACATTCATAGTGAACTGCTTACTAGCAATAATTGGTTCAACAAATCTTTATTATATTTCTCAATTAGATACTTCGACCTTTCACATGATTATCTACTATACTATTTTAGTATTATTTCTACTCTTTCTTCTTGATGCAAAGCGACTTATAGGAATAAGTGTAAATAACATAGGATTTAGAAAAAGGGGAGAATTTGTTTATTCATTGCAGAAAATTGCGGAAAGGGTGACCTCGCCTGAGCATCTCTCAAATCAGAATTATATCGCTATTGTTATGGAAGAAATTTTTTCTGAGATAATCGGTCTAATCAATACATCATTTATGATATTAGTATTATTTGATGATTCAATGTACAATTCATACGAAAATCTGAATGGATATGTTGAGAATTTATCAAAGGATTCGAACTTGTTAAAATTTTTTAAAAGGAATAGGGCTACAATTATACAAAATTCATTGATGAATAATTACATGCTTGAAGATAGTATTTGTAAATTCCTTGAAGAGAGAAACATCTATTTAGCAATGCCAATCTTCAGGGAAGAGGATGTAAAGGCAGCATTGCTAATTGGACAGAAGGGAAACGAGGATCTTTATTCAAACGATGAGATGAATTACTTACAGACAGCAGCTAGCCAGCTATATCAATTAATAGAGAATGACATTCTGCTACAGGACTATATTGATAAAAAAAGATATGAAGAAGAACTGGATGTTGCTTCATACATTCAACTTAGATTATTTCCCAAAAAGGCTCCGGAAAGAAGAGGATTGAATATCAGCTTCTACAACAGACCCTATTTTAAGGTTATGGGTGATTACTTTGATTTTATTAATATAGATAACGATAGGACTGCTATTATTATAGGAGATGTTTCAGGACATGGACTTAAGGCGGCAATGACCCTCTCAGTAATAAGCATCATCGCTCATGTCATGTTAAAGGATAAAAAATCTATTGAGAATACTGTTAAGGAGATGAATCACTATCTAATATCAAGGTATAAAGGCATTGAATTGATCACTCTATTTATTGGAATATTTAATAAGAAGACGAGAATTCTATCCTACATCAATGCTGGTCATCTGGCTCCAATTATTATTAGAAATGATAATAAGAACCTGTTATTCCTTCCAGGTAGAGCAAAGATACTTGGCGCTGATCCAGATACAGAATATCCTTCATACAGATATACCCTAAAGAAAAATGACCAGCTAATTTTATATACTGACGGCATAGTAGAAATCCATAATGATGAAACAAATAAGGCATTTATAGAGGAAAACCTTCTTGACACAATCTCTCAAAACATTGAGGTTGATGTCGAAGGAAAATTGAATTCAATCATCGAACACATAAACAAAAACAAACTACATGAGTCAATTCAAGACGACATTACACTTATCGGTGTTGAGATTCTCTAAATGTCTGCTTCTATCCAAATTATTAATTGTTTGCTCTATTATTTTTCTCATAATCTTAGATATTTTTATTTTCACTGTTTTTGCTGAGATTGAAAATCCCATTAAATTACCCCTACCCGATCGTTCCATAAGCCATACACATGACTCCTTTGCTCCGCTTATAAATCCCACATTCTCAGATATCTCCTCAGCCACATCTTTAGCATACAGATTATTTAATTATAATGACAAGAGGGTAAGCAATCACCTATTTATACTAAATATTGCGGGATTTTCCTTTTCGTATATATGGTTAAACGACCTATATGATGAAAGGTTTAAAAGTATAGAATCCATCAAAACAAAATTCTTCAAAATATCAAAGGGCTTCTTCTATAACAATTTTATTGGTTTTGGTTTGGACTATTCCTTCACAAAAAGCATAAATAACGAATATGATGACTATAAATCCCTATCCTTGGGACTTTTATTCAGACCCTTCAGATACCTATCACTTGGATATGTGACCAGAGACCTGAACAAACCCAGGATAACGGAGGATACCATAAATCGAAGTGAAGTCTATTCAATATCCATTAAACCCTTATATGAAAATGTTGCTATTTCACTTGACGCGCATAGATTAGCCGGAGAAAAATTCAAAAAATCTGATATTACAGTTTCTGCAGACTTACGACTCCTGCATGATATCGCAATATTTGCAAGTTCTGATAAAGATAAAAATATTAACTTCGGATTAACCATGCCTCTTGGTATGCGAGGCTCTTCTATAATCCTTGACCTGTATGGTTCACATCACAAGGAGGATGCAAAAAATTATTCAACCTTTGGTGTCTCTATATCCGGAGAAAAGCATAGTACGCCAATTCTTGAGACGAAAAGACTTTTGGGCATATCCTTAAGGGACGATATCAATGAGATAGAGGCTGAAAGCTTCTTTAGAAAAAATAAACCAACCTTCTATGACATTATAAATTCCATAAAAAATGCAAGAGAGGATGATGGCATTATCGGTATAATCCTGAAAATAGACAAAGCCGCTTTAGGATTTGCCCAGATACAGGAACTTAGAGATGAGTTGAAAAATTTTTCTGTCAGCGGGAAAAGGGTCTTTGCGGTTCTCACAACATCAGGGAATAAGGAATATTACTTAGCATCAGCATCTCAAAAGATATATTTTACTCCAAGCAACTCCTTCTCTCTAACAGGCTTAAATGCTGAAGTCTATTTCTTCAAGGATCTGCTTGAAAAAGTAGGAATTAAATTTGAATCAGTTAAACGAGGAAAGTATAAATCCTTCAATGAACCATTTACAAGAAATAAAATGTCCGAGGAATATAGAGAAAATATTGTTTCACTTCTAAAGGATTTAAACGAAACCTATCTTATAGATATAGTAAAAGATAGAGGAATATCCAGAGAAAGAATTGAGGCACTCTTTGATAAGGGGATAATGTCTCCCGAAGAGGCAAAAAGAGCAGGATTTATTGATGTTATAGCCTATCCGAGTGATGCAGAGATGAGTATACTTAAAAGATATTCATTAATTGCCTCAATAGTCAGTTTGGAAAAATATTTGCTTGAGGAGAAGAGAAATTACCAATGGGGAAGGATACCTGGAATAGCAATAATCCATGTTTCAGGTTCAATAATAAGAGGAAAAGCCAGAACCTCAGGTATTCCAGTGAATGTAATTGGTGATGAAACCTATAGACAAGCCTTGGAACAGGCCTTTGGGGATCATTCTATAAAGGCGGTTATTATTAGGATTAATTCAGGTGGAGGTTCTGCCGTTGCCTCAGATCTTATGTGGAATTATCTCATCAACATGAAGAAACGATACAAAAAACCGGTTGTATTTTCCTTTGGGAATACCGCTGCATCAGGTGGATATTATGTAGCCTGTACCGGAGATAAAATATATGGGAGCAAGGGCACTATTACAGGTTCTATTGGTGTGATTTCAGGCAAGTTATCATTAAAGGATTTGTATAAAAAGCTCGGAATCAACAAAGAAGTAATTAAGATGAGCGAATTCGCTGATATCTTTTCAGAGTCTAAGGGTCTAAACGAGAAAGAGCGCGAGGTCTTACAGAGAGGGGTTGATTATTTTTATGAGCAATTCACACAAAAGGTTATGCAATCGCGGAAAATTGGAAGTGATTTAATCCCAAACGTTGCTGAGGGAAGGGTTTTTAGCGGAAATCAGGGAGTCGCAAATGATCTAATCGATAGTCTTGGTGGCATTATTACCTCTATAGAGTACGCAAAGAGCTTGGTAAATATCCGAGGCAACTATAGGGTGAAGCATCTGCCAGGAAAAAAGGTAGCAATGATGGAATTACTTGGTCTTAAAGTGAAAGATAGGATACTTCCAAAGCATTTAAGTACGGTTTTGAAAAATATAGAGGGGTTGCAATTTGATGATGAATCCTATCTCTACTACTTCCCATATAGAATAGTAATAAAATAACTTTAAATCAGCTCAACTTCCTAGTATTGCTATGATTAATACTACAATAATCACCCACACAAATCCCTTCGATATCAGATCTCCATAGCTTTTTTCTTAAAAGGTTGAACAGGTAGTTTGAAAAGAGCATAGCCTTCATGAGTTTGAGTGTATATGATAACTCCTTTCTGCTGTAATGCTTTTTAAGATCCTGCATGTAATTACCCACAGGTTCCTCTCCCTGAAGAAATGTCCAATCCTGTGCGTATTTAAGTACAAGCCATTCTCGATAATTGAATTTATCAGGATCTAAATATATGAGATTATCAATATCCTCTTCTGATATTCCATACCACTTTCCAAGTGTAGAATGTGCGCTCATTCAGGTGTAACAATTATTTGCGATTGAAACGGTTAATAATATCTTCTCTCTTAACCGATTATCAACCTTGATAAATGTCATTAGAAATGTCGGGCCTTTAAAAATTTGACCAAACCTCTGAATAAAATCCGTAAAAGATAAAAATGTTCTCTTTTGTATTGTAGTCATGAACTCCTCCAAAATATGAGATAACCCTTCTAAGTATATCTCTTCAACATACATAATACCTAGGATAAAGTGACTTTTTCACATAATAAAGCTAAAATGCATAGGTATCGATCTATAAATAATTTGTGGGTATTTCCTCATAGGCTATTCTTAGCATTTAGAATCACTTCATTGTAGATAAGATTGATTTTACTCGGGGGAAAAGTCAATTATATTTTGATACAGCATTACCAAAGAGCCACAGAAGAAGTTCTCCTGCTATTGAAAGAGATGATTATTTGATCTTTTATATGCAGTATAGAATACAAATATATGTTGCTCATAATTATCAGTAAATTTATTAAGATATTCTTTTCTCTAATATCTTGCTGATCCGGTTAAGGAGATAGAGTATGCCCATATCTTCGCATCTTGAACCTCATAACTTTCAGAAATAATTTGTGCCTTGCCTGTTCCAGTTTGTAGGAATCCAGAAAGAGAAATTGATGAACTCTTTGTCTGCCAACCCAAACTCATAGAATAGCCATACATATCTACATGCATCGGTTGACCAGTGATATTATTCTTAATTTTAGGGGTATTTGCAAAATTTGTAAAAAAACCTAATCGCACAGGTAGATAATTTGTAACAAAATATTCTACACCCACTGCTCCATTATAGGTATCATTAACGCTATTATGATAATATTTGTTCCCAATATGGGCAATAATATCTGCTGAAATTGTAATCCTTTTAGTAGGGAAATATGCAGTGCCGACCCTAATTACCATAGGTAATTTATCATCATTCAGATCAACATCAATTTTATCATCATACCATGTCATATATATATATGGATACCCATAATAACTATCAGCATTAATATCTTTTTTAAAATATTGCTGTTCATAGTCATGGCTGAAAATGACTCCCATAGTAACGCTACTTCCAAAGCAGAGGCGGTCCATTGGCATATATTGCATACCAAATTCAAAAACAGAGCCATAAATAACTTCAGTTATATAATTATTAAGAATCTGATAATATGTTATTGGATTACCGCTAGAATCTGTAGCATCAACAGTTGTTAACTGATTTAAAATTTGTTCAGTACGTCTTCTTAAACCATAAGCTGTCACGCCAACTGATATGCTATCATTGATAAAATGAGCCAAGCTGATACCTCCAAGCAGGGTATTGTCATTAAGGTTATAATTAATATTAGACATTGCCGGAAATCCTTGAATGGATATACCAGGAAAATAATCATCCTGATCAAGAATTTCATTATTCATATTTATTATAGTAACAGCAAGTTTAAAAGATCCAAGCGACTGCACAATTCCAAAGAAGCTGGGGTAGAAGGAAGAGATATCCTGAGTATATGGTTTATCAGCAACAGCTTTCTCAAATTTAATATTTCTTTCTTTATAACTATTGACGGAAAGGGATATCTGATTATCAAAGGCAAACACTAGACCTGCTGGATTATAATATGCCCCTGAGGGATCATCGGAGATAGCAGTATAAGCACCTCCCATACCTGTCGCTCTATCTCCAATTAGATCATTAATGTAATTATAATCAATTGTAGCCAATCCATCAGCATATAAAATTCTGTTATTCATAAATCCAAAAGTCATAATGATACATACAATTATCCATGTAAAAAACTTTACATCACTTATATCTGCTCTGTTCATTTAATAACTCCTCTGAATTAAAAAAACTCGCGCTAGCAAATAATCATAGATTTATTCATGTTGCTGAGATAACCTAATCTCCTTTTTATTTAGATGACCTAACTCATTCCAGTATCTATCCTTGACCTTAGGCCTTTTGAGATCAAAGTTTTCAGCGATAATTGTTTTCTGTAACGCATCAATTCTATCTTTAGACGAAGGATGAGTATTGTAGACAACAGCGGTTGAATTCTTTGATTTGTATTTCATAACTCGTTTAATAAAATCAACTAATCCCTTAGGATAATAACCAGTTTCAGCAGTATAATATAGGGCATATTTATCAGCCTCAAATTCATCCTTTCTCTTATATCCTTTACTAAAGAGAAGCAGCGCGGCCTTATTTACAACCTCTGAAAAAGCAGAAGATACAACAGCGCCTCGTGCAACGAGCAATGAAGCGGCTCTGTCAACGAAACTGCCGGTTTCCCTTGGTGGAGGCAACTCCTTCATAATGTGCTTACAATTAACATGCCCTATCTCATGCGCCAATACTCCAGCCAGTTCTGACTCATTCTTCATAAGCATAATAGCTCCTTTAGTAATAAAGATGTAACCGCCTGGAGTAGCGAAGGCGTTTATGCTATCAGTATCCAGTATTGCAAAATAATACTCGATGTCTGTCCTTCCGGCAAAGAGAGCTACGCTCTTGCCAACCTTATTAACATAAAAATTTGCTTTATCATCCTCAAGCAAAGGATACTTTTTGACAATCTGATAAGCAAGCAGACGACCATACTCAATCTCTCTAATAATCCTCTCACGAGCCTCATGCTCCTCTCTTCTCTTGCTTGAACCGGAGAGACAGCTTATTGAGACAAGATTGGGTAGAACAAATAGTAATATTAATGGAATAATTTTAGTGCTTATCTTTACCACAATAGATCCCCCTTTTTATATTTAATCAAAATAAACCTTAATGCTCTATACTCTGTATGCCAGCTTCAGACAGAAAGAGCAATAGCTTCTTTTCCGGTATATATAATCCTTCCATCTTCGACAATACCGCAGGATCAAAACCATCTGATTTTCTATTTGACGACCGCGATCGCTTCTTTGAAGAAGTGCTGGCATCATCATCAACCAGTCCCCTTGCAGAAGCGGCGGTTACATCAGAGGAGGCCCTCTTTCTAGCATGTATCCTTGCGTTATGCCCAGCGCTTCCAAGGATAGATAATCGTGGGCCTGGTTTATTCTTGCTAGTGACCATTTTCGACACCCATCCCTTCTTATTAGCAAAGCTAACCTGCAACCAAAGGCCCTTAGTTGATAGAAGGTTTAATCTTGCCCCCCTTTTGAGTGTCATAATTTTGGCAGATTTTCTATTGGCCTTACTGTATAGACTCGTTTTCATGGATGATACATATAATGCCTCTGCTGACAGAATGGAAGAAAATAATAAAAATGCAAAAATTGTTACAGCACATCTTTTCATGTTCATCATACCTCCTATCTTTTATAAGCAACCCTATCCCTGCTATTCACATGAAAGAACTGCCAATATTATGCGCATCTTGACGCGTTTAAACGCGTCCGATGATTGAATAAAACTATCTTGTTAATTTTGTTATTTGTAATGCTATACCTTTCTCGACAAATAGAAATGACTCATTTAAAATATTCATCAATGGATATCGTATAACTCGTTAATTATTTATGCACTCTAGTGAAAACACCATCCCAATCAGGCGGTGGTGGTTCACCTTGGTAGAGTCTGCATCTATCTATTAACATTTCAACTGCTTTATCAGGCATGCATCGCACATTCATTGATTGCTCAAACATGTTAATAGCCTCTCCCCACTTCCTCTGTGTATACAGTGTTAATGCCTCTTCATATAGCCCTGTTGATTCTACGATATTCTGTGGCACCTCCCCGTTCTCTCCAATGAGTTCATAGATAAAAACGGGCTCACTTTTCCCCTTAACACGAACAGCATCCAGCTTCCGCAGAATCATATGTCTATATATAGATTCTCTAGTCATCTCGCTCACTAATATGGCGACGCCATAATCTTTTGCAGCAGCCTCAAGCCTAGCAGCAAGATTAACCGTGTCACCCATCATAGTATAGGAGGCAAGGTTTTCCGTACCCATAAAACCGACCTTTGCCATGCCTGTATTCAGTCCAATTCGAACATGCATCCCCTGCGCCTCATAACAATAGGCATTATCCATTGTCCATTTCTCCCTCAATAGCGACAGCTTTTCTATCATCCTAAGGGATGCCTTTGCAGCCTGAACAGCATTATCAGGATTTTCCATAGGAGCACCGAATATTCCAACAACAGCATCACCTATATACTTATCCAAGGTTCCGCAATTGTCCTTTAGGATAATGGTCATAGCTGATAGATATTCATTCAGCAAGGCTGCAAGGTCTACGCTGCTCAATTTCTCACTAATTGTAGAGAATGATGCGATATCGGAGAAGAAGGCTGTTATATTCTTCTCGCCGCCCCTTTTCAGTGATTCCAAATCCTTCAGGGCCTCGCTTACTATGTGAGGATCAATCATATTACCCAGTATTTTACTATACTTTCTCTTCTCCGCCCCCTCAGTCATACTCAAGTAAATAAAAGAGATTGCTGATGAGAAAAGACCTGCTCCAAGAATCAGGATTATTGGACTTTGATAATTATAAATCGTAAACAGCCAAATATTCACACAAGCATAACCTAGCATAATGCCAATTAGCACCAATACCTTAATAATATTGGAATTGATAAACAAGACTGAAGCGATACAGATAAGTATAACTGCACATAGAATTATATAGGTTATGAACCTCGTTTCCTGTATTATTTCATTCTGCTGCAGTATATTGCTGATAATACTTGCCTGGATCTCAGGTCCTGGCATAGTCTCATCTATTGGGGTATTCTTTAAATCCTGACCAGCCGATGCTGATACACCAATGATTACAATTTTATCCTTAAATTCATCAGGCCTGATAATTATCTTATCCACTTCACCCTGTTCCAGATAATAGGCGGATAGCATCAAGGCGCTCATGCTATAAGCAGGTATTCGATGCTGCTTCTTATAATAATTTACAAGATAATTCCCCTCTGAATCAACAGGTATTCTATATTCTCCAACCTGAATCACATTACCAGGCAAGATCTTTACCCTCTTCTCCGAGGTATAGGCCATAATCGCAGAAAGCGCCATTGATGAAAAATAATAATCCCTGTAATTAAAGAGGATTCGACCCCTCCGATACACGCCGTCATTATCTGGATTAAATGAAGCAACATTTAATCCCATTACTGTGGGAGAAACACTTTTTAATTCATCCTCCGGAAGATCACATGGAAAATCTGATCTAAGACATGGAAGAGGCACAGAATATTCATTTTCCTTATTTTTAGTAAAATGTATATTCTCAACAGATTCTATATTGAGTGTGTAATTTTTAATAACATCTGGAGGTAGAGGTAGAGAGTGTTCTCTCTCTGGATTGTGGAAAAGAAGCATATTTTGAAATACATTTCCACTGGCTGCCACCCCTTGAGAAAAATAGCTATCATTTCCTTTGCCAAGATCAGATTCAAAAAAGAAGATATCAAAAAAAATCCCGATTGGAGGATCAGTAAGGTTAAGATAATTCAAGATTTCAGGATATATGTTTCTGCTCCAAGGCCATCTACCAAGGCCGATCTTATGACCATATTGTAGGGAATTCTCATCAATGAGTAATAATACTATATCCTTATGTGGATTTTTGTTTTTACTATCTATATATTTTACAAAAAAATCATAGGATTTCCAATTGATATAATCGCCAATATAAATGTATGTGAATGTCCCGATACTGGCTATGATGATAAATAGTATCGTAAATACAATTAACTTTCTAAAGCCCTTTATTTTATCACTCATCGACATATCAAAGTTACTCATCAATGATCCCAATATCTGATCAATCAGAATTATTGCCTTTCAATGTGAAGGAGTTATTCTTATGTTAATCCACCTCATAGTAAAATGAGATGATTGAAAAGTATAATATTTCTAATTATAATAATCTCAACAAATCATCAAAACACCATGTGGTATTGATAAATTATAATCATAAATAATAGATAATTACAAGAAAATAAATAATACGATGTTGGTATGCACAAAGGGTATTATGCAATTATAGAAAAATCATTCTCTATAAAAAAATATTCAATATTTTATATTGACATTTGGTTTTCATGATTTATTGGTGTTAATGTGGGATAAAAAAAATGGAGGATAAAAATGAAACAAAAAGTAAGAGAAACATCAATTGTTTTACGCTTCTTAAGCTCCATTCTTGCATCTATATTCATGCTTATGATTGTACTATATTTAAACTGTGAATTTATTATTGGCCCAGACTTACCAGAAAAATGGACTGAGTACGATCCTGCTGAACTCTATCCTGATTTCGAATATGAAGGCCTAACTCCATCATGTTTGGCTTGTCCTGATTGCGACCCCAAGTTTACCTTCTTCGCTAAGGGAGGCAGAACAAATAATCTGATCATCTATTTCGAGGGAGGAGGAGCATGCTGGGATTCAATGAATTGTCTATACGTACCCACATGTACTCAAGAAGCCTCATCTATTGATATATTCGACAATACCGAAGGGAGGGGAATATTTGATACTGACAATGAACATAATCCCTTTAAAGACTGGCACTTTGTCTATATTCCATACTGCACAGGTGACATACATTGGGGTGCAAAGGATAATGAATATCAGGATCATTTGGTATCACTTCCGTTTGAATCATGGACAATAAGGCATCGAGGACATGTCAACTTTCAAGTAGTATTAAAATGGATAAAAAATACATTTAAATTTCCTAACAGGATTTTCATAACTGGCAGCAGCGCAGGAGCCTATGGCGCAATTGTCAATTTCCCTTTTATTAAGGAGGCCTTTCAAGAATCAAGGATATTCACTCTTGGCGATGCGGGGAATGGCGTCTCTACAGAGGAATTTCAAGTTAGTTCCATCTACAACTGGAATATTCAGTTGCCTGCTTGGATTCCAGGTTATGAGGATGGTTACACACCAGACATGACTTTTGAAGTAATGTATAAAGATTATGCTAACTATTATAATTCCTCCTGCATAGCCCAGTTTACGACTGCCTGGGACTGGAATCAGACCTTTTATTACTATATCATGAAGAATATCAATGACCCGCAATCCTGGGAAGACGATTGGCCTGATGAATGGTTTGCCTGGAGGGATCAGATGTTGGAATATGCTTATTCAACGGCGGGTGAGGCTGATAATTACAGATATTACATTGCTTCAGGCAGTTACCATACCATAATGATGTCTCCCCGATTTTATACTGAAGACTCAACCGGTATTCCCTTTATAGACTGGATCAATTCGATGTTAAATAGAGGATCCATCAATTGGAACAATCTGGAGTGTGAAGATTGTTCAGATCCTGTTTCCTGTCCCTAATTATATGTTTGAATGAAGATAGAGAGGAAAGTTTACTCATTGTATCTTACGCCTCAAGCGAGAAAAAACAAATGTATATTAGTATTACATCCATAAGGAGATAATATGAACTGGAATGAAGAAACTGAAGTGCTTATAATCGGCTTTGGCGGAGCAGGTGCAACAGCAGCCATTACTGCTCATGATCTGGGAGCCCATGTCTTAATTGTTGAGAAGATGGAAACCGGTGGCGGAAATACCAATGTCTCCCTTGGCGGATTTTTAAATATCAAGGATTTTGACCAAGGTTTTTTATATCTGGATAATCTGTGCAATAGTGTTTCACAGATGGTTGAGCCTGAGATGATTCGAACCTTTACTCATGAGTGTATGAAAAACAGGGAATGGATTGAAGCCTTTGAGGTTAGCACAGTCATATATGGAGGAGCCGCTTTCCCTCATCTGCCGGGATCTGATTCCATTGAAAAATTGCTAATAAAGGGGAGTAAAGAGGAAGGAGAAAACACCTTTTGGCATCTTTTTCGCACAGAGGTTGAAAAACGCCAAATTCCAGTCTATCATAATGCCCAAGCAAAGGATATTATAACTGATACAAAAGGCAGAGTGATTGGAGTTGTAATTTTGAAAGGTGAAGAAGAGATTTCTGTAAAAATCAATAGAGCGGTTATACTCACCTGTGGTGGTTTCGAATACAATGACTGGATGAAGATGAACTACCTGAAAGGCTATCCATATCATTCCTTTGGATCGCCCGGAAATACTGGGGATGGTTTGCGCATGGCCCAGCGCATTGGAGCAGATCTTTGGCATACATCCAGCGTCTCCACTCCTCTTGGTTTCAAGGCCCCTGAATTTGAGGCCGCTTTCATGATTCGACCTCCATCCAATCATTACATCTATTTGGATAAACAAGGCAAACGCTTTGCCTCAGAATTAGCCGAAATACACGCCTATAATTTTATCGTTGATTATTTTGATCCACATAGCCATGAATACCCTCGCATCCCCTGCTACATGATCTTTGATGATCATGCACGTAAAACAGGCGCAATTGGCATCACGACTTTAGGATACAACCAGGGTAAATATAAATGGTCTGATGATAACATTAAAGAGATAAACCGTGGCTGGATTA
The DNA here is from genome assembly GCA_034190085.1 of Spirochaetota bacterium. NCBI lineage: Bacteria > Pseudomonadati > Spirochaetota > Spirochaetota bacterium. The sequence goes on along the minus strand of JAXHTS010000019.1, from coordinate 92,039 downwards.
TTTCTGATGAAACCCTCCCTGGTCTGGCAAAGAAGATTAACGTGGATATGGTTTCCCTTGAGAATACGGTTAACAGGTATAACCATTACTGTAAGCAGAAGCATGACGATGATTATCAACGCCCTAATGATACTCTTGAACCTATTGGGCCAGGGCCATACTATTCAATGGAACTCATGCCATGTCTCCTGAACACTCAGGGCGGTCCGAGGAGAAATCATAAAGCACAAATTCTAAATACAGATTGTAATCCCATCCCTCGATTATATAGCGCTGGAGAATTGGGTTCCATTTTCGGTATGCTATATCAAGGCGCCGGCAACCTGGGTGAATGCCTGGCCTTTGGTCGCATTGCTGGAAGGGAAGCCGCAAACGAACAACTTATGGAATAAAAGAACCACTCTTTAAACACTACTCTCTTATAGACTGTGTTAAAACTGAATCTTACAAACTTTTGTAAAGCTGATCATAAAAAGTCCTATTGGAAAGTATGACAACAAGGATGCTTACGATCCTGAAGCTGCTAAGATGATTAAATTTAGTACATGGAAGAATTCCTTTGTTTTTTCAGTTAACACAGTAGGAATATGCATCCTAATTTTCAAATAGACAATTATTTCTTAACCACATCACCCTCAACATTAATATATACCTTATATCCAACAAGTAAAAAAACAAATGTTTGATAGGATGAAACGTTAATAAGAGCATCTCCACCCCCTACTTTGCTGATTGCATCCTGAATAGCCGCTGCATAATCAGGCTCCCCAAAAGGAAAACCAAATAACAGAACAAAATATGAAGACTCACCTGTAGCATGCCCCAGAATTCGACATTCACTCCTTACAGGTGTAGAAGAAGGGCTAATTCCAGTGCCAAAATGAGCGCATCCAACTAAAAAGATCAGTAATATAAAAATCGTAAATAAAGATACTAGCTTTTTAGACATGTTATTCTCCAATAGAGATTTATTTATTATAACACACTAAGGCCTGCCACTGCGAATGCAGGGGGTTGAGAAGATTCAATCTTCATCGTTTTGGCTGCCCCGAGAAGGCATGATGACTCCTAAGTTCTCATTTCTGAATTCTGTGCATGTTTAGGATAGAATATTCTAAGAATAACTTAACTGATAATTATTGGATGTGCCTTTGACAGTGCTATCTTTTATTCATTTTATTCTTCATATCCAATAAAAGGGCATTAAAGCCTTGAATAATAAATCGTTCCAAATCCTCTCGTGCTTCTATGCTTGGTTTGAATAGTCTCCACATCATTCGCATTCCTATCCTTATAAAAAATTTGTCAAGGAATTCACTCTTTAATAAAAGGTGTGTAATAACATTATTTGGATCACTCGTATCCCAATCATGTTTTAAAAAGGAGCCTTCTCCATTATTAGCCTCTATCATAACACGGGAGAATTTTTTTGTAAGCTGATCTATATTACTCGGTATAAAAATGTCAATTAAAGAAGGACTTATAATCCCAAAAATCCTTCCAGATATTGTGTTATTTATTTTCATAAGCCTGCCTTTTATTGTCACACCTGTAGGAGTGTTAAGTAGTTCTGCCTCTGCACTGGATTCAATATTCAGCTTCATTCCTAATTTTTTCATAAAAAAGTGCATTATAGCCTGGTATTTAGCATGCTTTATATTTGGTAAAGAAAATTCTTCATCAAAGATTGGAGCGCCTTTATTGTCAAATGGGATTATCTTGCCTGAACGTGTGTAGAGAGATACAGTAGCTGATTCTATACTATCACTCATTAGACTTAGAATTGTATGTTCATTGCTGTTTTTTAATTCAAAATACAATTTGAATTTATTATAAAGATCATCCAAATAATCGGCTAATTCAGGGAAATCTTTTTTAATCATTTTTTTCTTAAAAATACCTGTAGAGTTTAAATGGGTATAGGGAATTTTGTTATAAGTCTTAATTTTTATCAACGAGAGTAATGAGATATAGCGGTTTATAAAATTTGAAAAGTTTGGAAATGATTTATAGAATTCATCAATTACCGTACGCGATTCATCAGTAAGATTTGTATACAATAGACTTGCAGTGGGCTTTAGATTTCTAACATTAGTAGGGTCAATGGTTTTCGCTATACCCTCCAGAAATGTAAACAGATTCATATGAGAAAAGTGACTCCATGATGTCTTTGATTTCATATAAGTTGTGAACGAACGGTCTCCTACAATAGACTGATTATTCTTTTTTAGCCCAAATTCTGAAATAAAATCCCCTGCATTCAGTAGATGAGCTTGATCAAATCTTATATTCGTTAATTTAATCAGACATACTTCTGGTTTATTATATCCCTGAAAGGATAGAGTTCGATAGCCATTATCCCTTGGTAGTAAATAGGAGCTTTCATAAATATCCATAAAATCAAATGAATCCAAACGGTCACCTAAAAAGTCTAAAAATTCTTTAGCTTTCTTATCTCTCTGCATCTTTGGATATGCATTGATAATATTCATTACTGATTCCATCGCTATCTTGTTTGGGGCAAGACAGCGAGATGCATCATTAAAGTTATAAACAACTATACCTATTGATGAAATAATGATAGTTATGATTACAGTTTTCATATCGGAGCTACACTTAATTAGTAATTATTGAATTGACTTGTTAGGTAGGAATAAATTACAATTTTTAAATAACTCTCTTACATTCGCTACATTAAGTCAATATAAAATTGTAAAACCTTATCAACAACTAAGGAACTCTTGGCCTTCACATCCATTGTCATACCCATAAGACGAGAAGACTCACTTACTACTGCTCGTGTGATCAGAATAAGCTTTCCCTTGTGTTTATGCTATGGAATTCTGGCTATTCTGTGGGATTCTTTATGTAACCATTTTGGCCAAAATGGAGGATGGGAATATGAACGATCATTGCAGAACAGCATTTATAGCCTCGAGTTTTGTTAGCTTTAATGTCTAGTCGACATTAACAGTATGTATTATTGAGATCTGCTGTTCTTCATTTCACCCAGCCAATCTTGTTTTTCTATCAAAGGGAATCAAGCAAAGAGGTAGCACGTTGGGTATAAACGTATTATGAAGCAATATCAGGATTGCCAACATACCTCTTATTGTTGGAATTAAAGCTATTCGAAAGGTGGTAAGACCGCTCTTAAAATTCTGGATTGTGTTGGAATTATAATAGGATTTATCTATCTTATTATTCCTTTTACAATTGCCAGAGACAATGGCCTTCAAATGGGGTTTTAGAATGATAGAATTTAATACGCTTGACAGGTTTAAATGTTTTGTACATAAATAACCATATTTGTTCAATAAGTTATGTCTCTTTCTTCAAGTCGATTTATAAACAAGGATAAAAAATATCCATTGTGAAAGCCAATGCTTCCAGTTTAACAACTACCCGATATCTTGATCAAGAAGGATTTACAAATATTACGGTTTTAGGAAAAAACAGTTAACCAGGAGGGGAAATATTCTTTTTTGAATATGAACCGTTTTATTGACATTATCATTAAAAACTATCGGTGGATTATTATAATTACGACAGTACTAGCAATTTCTGCTGGATGCGTGTTTGCCCAGAAGATGTTTACAAAACAGCTTTTTGTAAACAATATCGACATTTTTTTTGAAAAGGATGATCCGGATCTCGTCCTTTATAAAAGGTTTGTTAAAACATTTGGCAGCGAGGAGATCATTGCTATTGTCATATCTGACATGGATATATTTACTACTGAAAACATCGAGATCATACGAAAAATCTCACGCATGGCAAAATCCACCCTGGGCGTTGCCAATGTATTTAGTTTGACCGAGCATATAACCTACATGGCAGATGAGGAGGATATCGCATTTCAAAAGCTGGTGCCAAATGGCGCCTTAAATCAGGAAAAGCTTCTTGAAATTAAAAATACGATTCTTGGAGATGAAATTCTATCTGGCTGGCTGGTTTCCAAAAATGGCAGAGATACCATCATTGTTATGGAACTTATGCCGTTTAAAGATAATATTAAAAAACAGAAACTCATATTAGAAATAAGAGAAAAAGCTCAGAAAATAGCAGGTAAGAATAGAAAGCTTATTTTTACAGGCCCTCCATATGTTGAATGTGAAATAAGCCGGCTTTCTCAAAGGGATTTTCTCCTTTTTACACCGATTGTATTTTTTATTATTTTTATTCTGGTCGTGTTTTTACTTAGAAACGGAGTGCTCTCTATCCTATGCCAGATGGATCTATTCATAACATTGATCCTCTCACTTGGACTGTTTACTCTTTGCGGAGAATCGTTAAATATAGTAACAACATCCATCGGGCCCATTCTTTTGGTTATTGCTGTTGCTGATTCACTCCATGTCCTTTCCCACTTTCGGGATCGGTATAATCCCTTAAAGGATGATCATTTGGAAGTCGTTTCATCCGTTACCAAGCGGCTTTAGCTCCCCTGTCTTTTAACCAGTTTGACCACTGCGGTTGGATTCTTCGCATTTGTCACCTGCACTGTGCGGCCTGGAAAAGTTTTAGGCATTTATACAGGGTTTGGTATCCTCATCGCATTTGTCATGACCATTACATTTCTTCCTTCGGCCCTTGCCTTTTCGAAAAAAGTCGTTCAGTGGATGGAAGACTTTTATGGGGGGCAAATACCCATGACATCTGGAAAAAAGAGTGAAAATGACACTTTATTAAAAATTTTGTTAGGCCTGTGTTATTTTGTCATCGGTAATTACAAGAAAGTTCTCATAGGCTTTTCAATTATTATAGTTGGAACGGTCATTGGTATTTCGAATTTGAAGTATGAAACAAATTTTATCAACTACCTACCGGATAGCAATTCGATCAAACAGGACATAAAATCCCTTCAGAACAAATTTGGCGGGTCGGTTCCATTTGTGGCAGTCGCTAAAGCGAAGTCAAGTGAGTATGATTTTACACATCCTGATAGCTTAAAATTATTAGAAAAGATACAAGGAGACCTTATAAGAGAAGTTGATAAATTTGAAACATCTTTTTCCATAATGGATTACATGAAAGAGGTACACCGTGCTTTCAATGAAAACAAGGTGGAATTTTACAAGATACCCGATGACAATATGGTGATTCTCGATTATTACCTGCTTAGTGATCGAAGGATTATGGGGAGACTGGTATCCCCTGATAAAATGGAGGCAACGATTACATTTCAGGCGAAATGGGGATCAAATGAAGAGGCCAAGAGTGAAGCTATTCACATTTCCGAATATCTGGAAAAAAATTTGGGAGAGAATCATACCATCAATTTTACGGGGCTTACAACGCTCTACGTGAAGATGGAGCATCGCTTGAAGCAAAGCCTGATCAGAAGTTTTTCTGTAGCATTTGTCATCATCCTTTTTATGATGCTATTTGTTTGCAGAAGTTTTTCGTTAACCCTTTTATGTATGATTCCCAACCTGCTCCCCATACTTGTGACCATCGGCATTATGGGCTGGCTCAAGCTTCCTTTGGATGTTTCAACCATCATGATTGCAAGTATCACCCTTGGTATTGCCGTAGATGACACGATCCATTTTGTCGTGGGTTTGAGAAGATATTTTGTGTCTCACGATAAAATAAATGCTTCTCTTCTACATGTATTTAGAGAAGTGGGGAAACCAGTGACTGTAACCAGCATTGTCCTTTTTTCAGGATTTATCATTCTACTATTTGGGTCAATATTGCCGACAAAAACATTTGGCGCGCTTAGTTCCTTTGCCATAATTTTTGCCCTTATTTGTGATTTGCTGTTGCTTCCTGCACTGATCATTATTTTTAAACCCAAAATAATCCCAATAGATGATGCTCAGAAATCCGAGGTTAGTTACAAGCGGCCTTCAGGAAAACGATTTGGCTTGAAGGCAATGCAGATGAAAAAATGAAAAGATATTTTTTTATCATATGGATACTATCACTTTGGAATGCGCCGTTTGCTTTTGGATTGACGGCTGATGAAATCATTGAAGAAGTAAGGAAAAAACCATTTCCCATAAGCGGAAAATCGGTTGTTGTTTTAAAGGTGTTTAAAGATGATCATGTATCAATCAATAATATTTCCTTTATTACAAAGCGATCGAAAGATTTCACCAGCGGAAAAATGCTTGTATCAGTGACCAGGCCATCAAGACTGAAAATTCTGATCCATGTAAAAGAGAACAGTCATACCAATCAATGGGTGAAACTATCAAGTGGAAAAGTCAAACGGATCATTGGAATTCATAAATTACAATCATTTATTCATTCGCACTTCTCAATTGGAGGTTTAAAACCCAGTGAGAACATTATTCTTTCATGGAAGACCGAATATAACAAATATTTTAAAGCCAAAAATCTTGGTATCGTCAATATGCTAGGATATGAATGTTATAAAATTGAGGCCCGTCCAAAAGAAATTAACCTAGTAAAGGAAATTAACATAGAATATGATAGAATGGAAGTGTTTTTACGAGTATCTGATTATTTTCCGGTTCGTTCCAATTTTTATGTGGAAGGAAAATTGATAAAATATATGGAAAATCATAAAATCAAGATGGTAGGCAAATATCCGACACCCTTTAAGGTTATCATGTTTATTCCAGATAGTGATGAAAAATCTGAAATTCATGTAAAGTCAATTAAATATGATATAAAATTATTTAACAAAAAATTTAGTAAAGAAGCATTGCGATAAGAATTATCATATAGCAAGTGACAAAATATAATTCCGAAAAGAGAATCTTTCTGATTATATTTTGTAGTAACGGATTCCAAACTCGACCCTACATTCAAACAGAACGGAATTAAATTAATTACTATGGATAGTATTGAATCCAAGCTCGTAAATATATTGAGAAAAGTCAACTACTACCGCCTGAAAGTGGTAACTTGAAAAACCACTAGCAGGCTGCAAGCCTACTCTCTATTCATTAGCCGTAAAATCGTCGACCATAAGCTCCTTGCTCTGTATTTCTAAAAATCAATTATTACTTCATATGTTATAGTCCCATAGCCTGCTATAAAATATCAACGAGCTCAATATGGTGTCCCCAAAATTCACTACTCAGACTCTGATATTCCATCAACATCTTACGAGACGTCTTCCCTTTAATATTTTGAACTAACCTACTCAATGCGGGGGATTGATACAAAAATATGTACATAATATTCAGATACAGAGCCATATTTTGGAAATGGTATCAAATTAATATTGATTTTTTTTAGGAGGATATACTTAAATTGATTGAAACATGTAAAGGCGTCTGAGGATGATTTGTTGAATTGAAGATGAAATACTTAGAGGATACACAATATAATTATTTATAAGGAGGTTTAGAAATGAAATGATTTATTGTAGTATTTTTAGTTTGTTTTGGGGTGCTCGCTTACACAACCTGTAAAGAAGATTCAAGCGATAAGATAATGTATTATCCACCCACTAATCCATATCCGACTTTTAACATTTCAAGTATACCTTCAGGGAGCACATGCCCCCATGGCGGCATCCAGATTGAGACGGGTATTGATGACAATGTCAATGGTGTGCTAGATCCTGAGGAAGTTGACAATACTGAAAATATCTGCAATGAAGGGCCTCATTATCAAAACATGATTGTAGTTGCCAAAAAAGGCGGCAACTATACCAGCGTCCAGTCTGCGATAGATAGCATCGGTGATGCGGATGCCGACAACCCTTACCTTATATGGATTACGCCTGGCGTGTATAGTGAAACTGTGGTGATGAAACCCCATGTCCATATCCAGGGAGCTGGCCAGGAAATGACTATCATAACAAGCACGGTAGGCGATGATGTTTATCCACTTTCCGAGGTCACGCTGGTGTTAACATTAAACACAAGCCTGCGGGATTTAACAATGATGAACAGCGGCAACTTCACCTATAACACAGCCCTGTTGACCGAGGATAGTGCCAACTTCACTCAGATTGCCGATGTGATGGTAAAAGCACATGGAAACGGCTCAAACAACTATGCCATATGTATTTCAGGCAGCGGTACTAACATCGAGCTTTTAAATATTAATGCTCTGAGTAAGAACGGTAGTTAATTAAACTGCTGTCTGCGCAATCGTGATAGCGCAGCGGCGACGCTGTGGGGCGGCACTTTTACCTGGAAAGGCGGAAGCAGCACCAGGGGCCTCTACAATTACGATTGTGCTACTTTAGATGTTGAAAACGTCACAGCCTTAGCTGAAGAGGGTAACAGTAATTATGGTCTTTACAACAGTGGTAGCGCAACGGCGATTTTGCGCGGTGGATCCTTTATCAGACGTGGTGGAACCAACCCTATGGGTATATACACTTATCAAGATTCTACATGATTGGAGGTCGAAAGGTGCAGCATCTTAGCCGAGAATGAAAGCACAAATAACCGCGGTCTGGAAAGCAGTGTTGGCGCTGATTCAATAGTGACAGAGAGCGTCATAGAAGGCGCGAACAATACAGTTTTAACAAGTGGTGGAGGTGGCCCTGTAACGCTTATTGATTGTCTATTGGTAGGCGGTGTGGCTCAAGGCAATGTGAGCTGTGTAGCCGTTACTCGAAATGATACATTCCAAGCAACCGGTTGCCCCTAGTTATTAATTTAGCTAACCGCCGGCTCTGGTGGTGGGAGGGTGACTTATATGAGGTATGATCAAGCGATAATGAAAGCACTGCCACAGTTGCATCTAATGGCGGCTTTCTGGCCAGGGGAAAAGATGGGGGATATGGGAACACTCATGTTTGGCGTGGTATACAAAATTTTTCAGTATTCTTGAAGGCGCGCCATTTGCTAAAGGAACTGATGAGTAAAAGATTAGATCTGTGCAGGGAGTGCTGGGCAACCAGCATTTATAGTGGGACCAACCTATACTATAAAGTCCCACCTATTATAAAAATCGAAACAGCCAGGCTTCGTAAATCAGTATGATTAAAATATTCACTATCTAATCGAGATACATATCGATAAGACAAGCTTGTTCCAATCCCAATATATTTTGAAACATTCCAAATACACTTTATTTCCGGTTCAATTACAGTAAATCCCTTCATCCCATGCACATCCTCTGCATATTTATCATATGCCTTATTTTCTGTAAAACCAATTGATCCTCTGCCGATTAAGAGTGCGGTTGTAGTTGTAAAACTACCCTTTCTTTTATAAACATATTCAAATAGGATACCACCATAGCGAAAATCAACATAGGGATACTCAGCACTGTATTCTTGATGAGCAATATCCTTTTGTTCCCTTGGCGCACTAAGTCGAAACCAACCTAATCCAACGATATAACGATTGTTCAATATTGCACCCGCATGGATACCATACTGAGAGGAGCGTGTTTCAGCAATACGGTTAAATCTTATCAGTATTGAGCCATAACCCCCAATTTTAAAAGGATCCACTACCTTTTCAGGAAAGTTCTGGTTAGGCTTTGCCCCCCTCACCTCTGTATACTCTCTTTTGACTGGTAAAAAATCAGATTGCTTGAGAATATAAGATGATCGATTATTCAATCTAAACCGCGACTGAGAAATTGATTCTCTATTTTCATTTATAACTGTGTAATTCCCTTGTGCCATGGCTAATTGTGTAGAGGCCCCATACGGTTTATTGAATTCAACAACAAGGTTATTGTTATCATCCCGGATGAAAAATTTACCGTCTATCTCTTTTGCCAAGACTAACCGGGTGGTACTTTTGCGGATATCTGTCAGTATCACATCTCCGGTTCCTGTCATTTGAATATGGTAATGTGGATGCTGAGCCCCACGCATTGTCTTTTCGGTTCTATTCAGAGTCTCAGAATATGCATATTGATATGCCTCATTCAGCGTTATACGATCATCCCGGCTTACATCTGCCGCGCCCCGCAACCCAATAATGAGATAATATGTGAAAAATGACCCCCTGATTCTATCTGACTCCTGGGAGGTCTCATCCGAAGAACTGGAAGTCATAAAAGCATCTCCGCGCATATCATACGCTGAATCAATCAGGAATGGAAGGCCCTTTTTGCCTCCCTTTATTCTAGTAAAGGCACCTGATGAACATGAATCAAGAATCGCGATTCGCACATCAGCGGAAATTTTTTTAAGAGCCTCTTTAATATTTGTATAATAAACCTTTTCCCTGCCCAGAAGAATACCCTCTTCGTCAGAATGGCCTGAATAATAAAATATAAGTTCCGTCTTTCGATACTGTTTCCTTTTCTGTTTCACGGCATGATAAATTCTGCGAAACGCAGAATAAAAATTCCGTTTATCAGGATTCAATACCAGTATACTATCTGCAGAGAAAACACCGCCCATCTTTCGCATAACAGAATGAAATGATCTGGCATCCGAAACCGCATATTTCAAAAGCTCTCTATTGGGCCCGCCATTATTCGCACCCACTACAATAGTAAAGCGACGAATAGCGTTCTTTTTGGTAAAATACTCTGCTTGTACCCTCCCCCTGACAGATATTATCATACATAAACATATAATCACTACAGGCATTTTCATATTACTTTTCCTTATTAAGAAAAAAAACACTAATAGAAAAATTCTTGTTATTTCTTAGGTTCAAAACCGGATTCTCAGGATTATTTTGTATTTCTCTTTTTATAAATTTCAGCATCTCGGGAATATTAAATTTATTTAATGAGGTAATCATAAAAAACTTTTCATATAACGGTGCACGATCCAGGGTATATGAATTTGGTATAACCATTTTTTTATGTAGAACTACTCCAGATGAACCGGTTTCTGAATCGGGGAAGTGCAATGTTACAGCATTATTCCCATCAACTGAAACTATCATCACATATGGCTGCTTCTCAGAAATGAACGCTATTTGTAAAATATCATTCTCTCGCGCCGTTGCTCCTTCCTTTAATCTATGTACAGAATTACCTGTTTTTTTATAGATGAATAGCTGTGCTGGATTTCCCTTTGATCGCTCAGAATCACCAATATCATTTGATATATAAATTACCGGCATAATTAGTAAAAATAAAACTATGGATCCGGCAAAAGATAGGGCAATTTTTTTAAAAAGGATTTTTACCGATTTTCCTGCTTTTAAATGCTTTGCATAAGCATTTCTTATAATTGCTACATTTGGATATAGTGGATAGTCCATTGATATTTGCTTTCCAGATTCCCTCAGGGAATCGACTCTCTGTTGTAGTGACTTATCATGCAATAGCGCATTTTCAATTTGTTTATAAATATCATCAGCTAATTCTCCAAGAAGATATTGCTCTAAATCAAGATCAGAAAATATAATACTCATAGCGCATCCTCTCTAAAAGCTTTAACATTATCTTTCAGTTTCCTTAACCGTTTTCTAACACCTGAATGGGATAAACCTGTGCGCCGGGATATTTCATTCAAAGTCATTTTATCAACATAATGCATCACAGCAATCTCACGAGTTGTTTGTTTTTCCTTAGAAAAAAGAAAATTCAAAAATTCCCTGTTCTCAAACCGCTCCCGCAAAAGATCTGATTGAGCGATCTGTTCGAGGATATCATTACCTTCCACTCTTTTGTGCCGTTTTTGATCCCGTATAATGTTTAGACAGACATTGGTCGCAATGGTATAAAGCAGGCTTGACGGGTAAGCATCCTTTAATCTATTTTGATATTCCAGCAACCGCACAAAGACCTCATGCATTGCATCTTGAGCGCTGTCTTCATCCCTTAATAAATATCGACACCTTCTGAAGACCATTGGGCTGTAGCGAAGATAAAACTCTTCAATATCAATCTCACTCTTCTTTGCCACTAAAAGCTATCCCTTTAAATACCTTTTTTCCACTGCATAAGCCAGGGTAGGAGAAAATTCAGTATATTACAATATAAGTTTTCTAACATAAACCGGCAAACCTTTCTTAATTAAAAAATCAAAACCATCCAAAAGCAATAAATAAGGCCCCACTCATCTTCCTAAGGTCTTCATCCTTAAATTCATTATTATCAATTCCCTTAACATACATGTATGAAAATACCAACCCCAGACGACAGAAACGGGTAACATTACAGTATGTTGCTATTTCGGGTTGTACGATAAAGAATGAATCGCCATCAAGTCTCCTGCGATTATTCTCATTATACTCTTCCTCGCTAAGGAAATCCAATCTTCCCTTACCAATGGTAGTTCCTAATGAAAAATGTAAAAGGCTCCTGGCAAAAAAGTGATACTCCAGCAAAAGGCCGCCATAGCGAAGAAAAATATAGGGTTCATCTCCAATATAATCTACATTGGCAAATTCCTCCCGCTTAGTTGGATTGCTTAATCTATACCCAGCAAGCCCAATTACCGTATTATAATCGATGATAAGACCACCCCGATATCCAATAAATCGACTGCCTGTATCGCCTATTTGCATCGCACTAACTACAGGGGCGACATAACCTGAGAGTGAACCGCTATTGAAAGCTAATAAAGAACTGGTCTTTGTTTTTGACTTATGATCATTATCAGCAAACAAAGAAACATTAAAGATTAAAATTGCAAGTAAAATCACGCTTTTTTTTATCAATATACTCATTGACTCCCTCCTAATATCAGTAAAAAAAAATGACCCCCAATTAAATATTAAGCGGGGGTCATTTTAAATATCACTCAAGATTATTACTTCATTCAACATCACCGGTAACGACATCAACGGTTATGGTCTCACCATTAACAGTAATAGTTACAGTTCTTTCACGGTTAAAGGTTATAGTCGCTGTTTTATTTATGTCAAGTGTTCCATTGGGACCAGTATAGGTTCCAACAAAGGTCGCTGATGTTGTTCCTTCATAGAAGGTTGTGATCACTGGGACATCATCTATTACAACAATCTCACTGCTGCAAGTAACGTCATCGAATTCATAGGTTAGTGTCCAATCGCCAGTCACTCTTCCTCGGTCTACGTAAACCTGTGAAGTGCGTGTTCCTGATACTGAGAAGGTCTCTATATAATCATTAAGCCCTGTTACAGTTAGACTGGTCTGGATAGTGGCATCGCGGGTAATGTCTCTCCAAATAGTCTTGATCTCAGCATGAACCGCCCGCTCATATTTGAGAGAATGTACCATATCATCCAATGTGAATAGCTGATCTGCCTGCATGCCATCACCTGTCCCATCCTGGCTTGAAAATAACTGTAGAATTACTTCATAACTATCAATCACGCCAGTATAATATATAGACGATACATCAATGGTTCTTCCATCTTTAAGGTAGCGTTTATAATATTGTTCTTCATCATACCATTCAAAGAGGGTCAATGCGTCAATTTCAGTAGTAAAGGTAACCGTTGTCGTATGTCTCCTATCTATTATACCCATTGTCTGTTTACTTGTCTCTTCCTCAACATTGCTGACATCCTCAATCTCTTTGGTTAAACCATTCTCCTGGTTTACCAGGCCTTCAGCGAGTTCAGTTGCCACAAATCTATCAATATCAGACTCGTGTTCATAAGATTCAACCTCTCTCTCATCTTCGGAATTACACAATAAATTTCCAACCAAACCAAGTGATAGAAATATCATAATTAGTATTCTCTTCATTGCCTTCTCCTTATTGAATTTAAAGATGATTCACAATTAATGTGATTCAATTTTACCTTTTTTATATAAATCAGGTCTTTATTATTTAAACACATTATTCGGATAAAGTGTCACTTCGAAATGTATTTTTTTAATTGAATCTGGAATTGTCCCATTCAGGTACTCAAGAAAAGAAATAAATTCCATGAGTTATTGTCCAAAATTACAGATTGATTGACAAATATGACTATCCTACAGTATGAATTTATATAAAAAATAATGTATATTTACTACCTTAACCCTAATGACTTTATTTTTTGACAAGGCTTATTAAGAATTAGATAAGATCACAGGTTAACCGGATAAAAAATCCTGCGAATTTAAAACCTACGCTTCAGACAGTCGAAGTAAGCATCACATCTTAATCCTCATGTTTATTATTATCGAAAAGCCCTACAACCAAATTATTCATTATCCATATCTCTTCTTATAAATTAAAACATAAAAAAAACTTTAATTTTAAAAAATCTATGTTATAATAAATATTAATAAAGCAAACAACTAAATCAATAAAGGATTAAAAAAATGAAAACCTATGTACAGTTATTTTTGTTTATTATGATTTTGGGTTTATCTGGAATCATTACCTGCAGTGATGATGATTCTTCAACTACACCCCTAATAGGATCGTCAGACGACGGGCTGAGTCCATACCTTGATGATGTTAAATCATGCACCCCTGATTTGGGTTCATCAAGGGTGATGGAACAGTGGATAACCAGTGACGGAGGGGATGGATGGAGCACAAATGCCACATATGGGGTGCTCAAAAAGCTGTTTCATCCAGATAGCGGCAACGAAAGCGTTTACGGTCCAGTGGAGACTGTTGATAATTATATTGATTGGATAAATAACTTTTCAAATTATTTCGACAGTCCAGGTACATATACATATGAGAATATGTCTGCAACCATTGAAGAGATAACCGAAGCTGTTACTATTCCGTATTTCGGAGGAACTGAAAATAATGTAGATACACAATTGACCATTATAGGCACTAACAATGATTTGCCAATCAGCATTCGAATAGCCTTTGGCATTGATGATAATAATGAGTATATAGTATGTTATGGCCAACACCAATATGTTTCTGATGAGGAAACTCAAACCGGATACACAATCTGTCACGCAACACGAAATGATGCCACTGGCGACATCTCGATTGAGTTGGCGAGCATTGCAGACAAAACCGATGTATTTAAGATTAGATACAAATTTGAGGGTAACACTACTGAGAATACATTCAGGCTCACCCAAAAGACCAATGCAGCTACAGGCTGGTGTGTGTTAGCTGGAGGTAGCGTGGCTGAGGACTTAAGCAAGATTGCGGTTCGAGCAACAGATAATGCTGATAGCTCCACAGGAGCTAATGATGGCAGCAATCTGGACGAAACTGAAGGCTATTATGTGATTCTTACAAAAGAAGAGATATACGATCCCTCCACCCTGGATACCCAGGGTGAAAGCGGAACCACAGATGATGGTTGGCCAAAGGAAGCCACTACCTCCAATTTGGATGCAGAATCCGACACTGAAGCAAATTATATCGATGTGAGGGATACAACGAACTGTCTAAACTGGACTGATGAATATCCTTCCTCCCCTGAAGATCTGGCTTGGGAATAATATCTACCAATTTTGATATAAATGCCTCCTCCCACCCATACCCCCGTAGAAGCGGGGGTTTTTTTTATTAATATATCAACCTAATAAAATAAAGCAAAATAGATAACATACAACCAACTAAAGATACCATGTATTATTGCCCAGATAATGGATTCATTGGATGTATAGCTTATAGTAATTGCTAATGCTGTCCCAAATGTTATGCCTGTAGTTATAAAATGTGTATTCACTGATTCTCCTATATTCCAGTAAATATTTTTATATCAATTGATAAAATTCTATGCTGAATACTCTAGGGATACCCCTTCACCTTATCAATCAAAATGATGAATGATAATCATATTACACCCTTGTCTCTCAAATCCTTCAATTCGTCATCATTGTATCCCAAACGCTTCATAACTTCATCTGTGTGTTGACCAAAGGTTGGTGAAGGCGATCTTATCTCTCCCGGCGTTTCAGAAAATTTAAAAGGGAAGCCAACTGACGTTATTCTTCCCTCTACAGGATGTTCCATATGCAGTAACATATCCCTATGCTTTACATGAGGATCATTCATCATATCTTCTATATCATTGACAGGGGCATAACATATGTCCTCTCCCTCGAATATATCCAACCATTCTCTCCTAGTCTTTGTAGATATGATATTTTGTATCTCCTCCATGACCTCTTTCCTCTTTTCTCCTATGGAAAATTGATGTTCCTTGAGATCTTCTCGTCCAATAAGATTCACAAAATTCACCCAAAACTTCTCCTCAATGTTACCCAATGAGATGTATTTGCTATCCTTGGCTTTAAACACATTATAATAGGGAGCTTCCCCTATAACATTGAGTTCGTTTGAATTCTGCACCAATTTACTCATTAGATGTTGAGCGATATTTATCATATTATATGACACCATGCAGTCAGTCATAGACACATCGATATGTTGGCCCTTGCCGTTTCTGTCTCTGGCAATAACACCTGTTAAAATTGAAAAGGCTGAGAATATTCCAATGCTCATATCAGCAATTGGAATCCCTGGAATCACAGGCGCTCCTGTATGACGTCCAGTGGCATCAAGAATACCGGCAACACTGATGTAGTTCATATCGTGTCCAGGTCTATCCTTGTAGGGGCCATCCTGTCCATAACCTGTTGAGGAACAAAAAATTAGTCTAGGATTAATCTGCTTTAGCGTGTCATAGCCAACCCCTAATTTGTTCATTACGCCAGGTCTAAAACTCTCGAATAAGACATCATACTCCTTTACTAATTGACAGAGTATCTCCCTACCCTTGGCATCCTTTAGATTCAGGGTCATACTCCTCTTGTTACGATTAGCCATTAAAAAAATAGCATTTTCATTCTTTAATTTTGGGGGAAACCATCTCATATAATCCCCTAATGTCGGTTCTTCAACCTTTAAAACATCAACTCCCAAATCAGCCAGCATCAATGTGCAGTAATTAAAAGGGAGCAACCGAGATAAATCCAATATCTTTATACCCTCTAATGCTGAAGCCATAGGTAACTCCTCACTCTTTCTTGCTATATTTTCTTAATAATTCTCTCCTCTCAATAATAGAATGAGCACGTTTTAGTATTATTATGATTGAAAATATTAACAATCAAAAGTCCGTTAATAATATCTATTCAATCCTTGGATAAGTCTCCGCTATAACCTTTCCTCCACCCATTGCCAGAACCTCATTATTACCATCTTCGATCAATGCGCTTCTTGCATCTCGGAATAACTTTTCAGTATGATATTCTCTTGTAAGCCCATTTCCTCCAAGCATCTGAACCGCCTCATTTGTAACCTCAAAGCATAATTGTGTAGTCATTGTCTTTGCAGCTATGGAATACTCAACCAATGGAGGTGAAGTATTCAGAGTAAAATTCATCACTGCTCTCGAGAGAGCCCTGCATGTCTCCACCTTGGCAAACATATCAAAAATACGTTTCCGTACGGATTGGTGTTCAATTATTGGCTTTCCGCCCTGAACCCTCTCCTTAGAATAAACAAGGGCCTCCTCAAAAGCGGCTCTAGCGCATCCAGTTGCCATGATACTCATCCCCGCATTAGCAGTTCCTAAAATCATTTCAAGCATCTCCGGATAAAAATCTGGTTCACAAATCATATACCTTTTAGGAATCTTGACATCATCGAAGTATATCTCTCCTTGATTTAGATCCCTTTGCCCCATCTTCTCAAGCGGCTTACCCTTGGAAACACCTTTAATATCCAGAGGACAAATGCATACTCCGCCACCTGCCATACCCAAAGAAGGATCGATCTGACAGAAAAGCACGGAATGTGTTGCGATGGTCCCGCATGAAACCCAAGCAGATTTCTGCCCATTAATGACCCATTCATCCCCGACAAGCCGCGCCTGTACATTACCCCTTACATTTGGATCGTGCCAGAAGGACTCCCCATGACCGATCAGAGTATCTGAACCGTGGTCTGGTTCTGTAATAGCCCAGCATCCGCGTATGCTTCCATCTGTGCACTCACTGAATGGCTTGGCAAACTCATCAATGAGTTCATCATCACCAGACATAATCGCGACAAAAGCTGGAAAGCTGCACACACCTATTACAACTGACAATCCTACGCTGCCCCACGATAATTCCTCCAATACCAGATGGCTCTGTAAAGGCGTTAGTCCCAATCCACCATATAAATCGGGCAGCAATACCTTATGGTATCCAAGTTCATAACTCTTTCTGATAAAATCCCACAATGGTGAACCATCCGCAATCACATCCTCAGCGCTCATCGTATCCAACTCCCTTGCTATAGGTCTCATGATCTCTGCTGCAAATGTATGAGCGGCATCCCTTAACGCAATATCATCATCATCTAAATCAACATTAATATCAAAATAATTCATACCCCTACCTCCAAATCTATTCCAATTGATCTCAAAATATATTAATTCTTTTATTCTAAGGGAAGATTATATTTCTCACAATATTCCTTATAGAGTTCATAACCTGGATCCGCCATTGGCATAAATTTCATCACCTTAGTAACAGGCCCCTTTGTCTTGATCTCTCTTTTGGCCAAAGCCTTTACAAGATTTAATTTCTTAAGCCAAAACTTATGAACAGCCTCACCAGTCATTGTCATGGTTATTGTGGGCTTCTTTCCCTTCGCCTCATCACCAATGGATACTCCATCTTTGGCGACAAATAGATGCGTATCAGGATTTTTAATAACAAACAAAATCGATAGATCAGAATCCTGAAAATCCTGTCCCATCTTCTCATGCAATTCATTCCAAAATTCACCAAGTATCATCTCAATATGCTTAGTATCTTTAAAAACCGACATCCCTACCTCCTCATACTTCATTTATTGAATATGTGTAAATATTACAAATATATACAAACATTTACATATATTTACACATATTCAATACTAATACAATTTGTTATGTTTAAGACGAAATAGTAAGCTACAACAAAGCAAAGTATTTATAGATTAGTGGCTTGTCAATGAGAAATGTGGAGTAACAATTCAAATATATGAAAAAACAGAAGCAGAATATATTTAAGTTAAATTATACTGCATAAATAAATTATTAATATTATCATAATATTTGTAAAAAAGAGTAGTATTATAAGACTACGATTAATAATCTATCTAAATCAATATCAATATAAAAATAGATTTTATCTGATCCGGTTATAATTGAATACTCCTAAACCCTGAACAAGGCAGGATGATATAAACAAGATTTAGAAGGATTTCATCACTTCTACAATTAAGCTAAAATGGTATGTAATTTTCTGTCATTAAAATAATTTGTGTAGAAATTTCATATACAGGAATGCGATATATTATAGCGTGAAAAGAGATAAATGATTAGAAAATGAAAACGAAAATTCATTCTTAATTAAATAGTATGGAGGCTAACTATGGATATTGACAACCTTCCAATGTTTAAATTGCTAGGTCTCAAAAATCTCAATCCTGAGCAAGAAGCCTTTATCTTTGTTAACTCAGATGGATCAGATGAGAGGATTACACTTCAGGATTTATATTCAAACTCGAACAGATTAGCTCGGATACTACTCTCTCATGGTATTGGGGATGGTGATTCCTTCTCACTAATAATGCGAAATCACCCGGAATTTATTTATGCTATGCTTGCGGCGATTACTATTGGCGCAACTGTTATTCCAATTGATCCAAGATCAAGGGGTTCAAAACTCTCCTATCAGATAATAAACTCCAACTCTAAAGGGATATTGTGCACAGGAGAATTTTTAGATAGTATTAAAGAGATATCTAATGAGATTGACAACGTATCCTTTCGGGGTGTGATCTATAAGGATCACCACAAAACACCAATCGCTTCAAATTTTTTTAACATAAGTCAAATGCTTGGTAATGAAGATCCTGAACTGCCTGCTGAAACAGTAGATTTTGATCCCAAAAGGCCTGGTCAAATTATATATACATCAGGCACAACCGGAGATCCTAAGGGTGTTGTTATGAGGTCAGACAGGTATATGTTTTATGGATTGCTTGGCAACATCTTTGGATACCAAAAAGATGATATACCCTATACTGGTCTCTCGCTTACCCATGGAAATGCCCAAGCTGTTACAGCTTTTACCTCTCTATCCCAGGGTATAAAAGCGGTAATTAGCGAAAAGTTTACTAAAAGCAAGATATGGGACATCTGTAGAAAATATGGATGCACTACTTTCTCATTATTAGGGGGTATGATGATGGGTATCTATAGCGAGCCTAGAAAAGAGGATGATGCGGACAATCCTGTTAGGCTTGTGGTAAGCGCCGGCACACCAAAGACTATCTGGAAGGAGTTTGAAGAACGCTTTAATGTCAAGATATTTGAATGGTACGGAGCCGTTGAGGGTGGATTATGCTACAATCCCCCGGGCACAGGACCAATTGGTTCATTTGGGAAGCCCCCGGAATTTATATATGAGATGAAGATTGCTCGCGAGGATGATACAGAATGTGAACCAGGAGAGGTTGGCGAGTTGATATTCAGACCTGTTCAGGGTGATCCAGAGGTAGAGTATTACCGCAACGAAAAGGCATCCAAGGCAAAAACAAGGGGAGGATGGCAGAGATCAGGGGACATGTGTCACAGGGATGCTGATGGTTGGTTCTATTTTGATTTCAGAAAGGGCGGCGGTCTGAGACGCCATGGCGATTTTATTCAACCTGAATTTGTTGAAAAAATCTTTAGCGAACTAGCAGAGATATCAGATGTTTGCGTATACGGCATTCCTGCAGAAACAGGAGCCCCTGGTGAGAGCGACATTATTGCTGCAATAGTGCTAGTAAAGGACAAAGAAATTGACCCTACAGCACTATTCAGATCAATCTCCAAGACATTGGATAACAATTCAATCCCTTCCTATATCCAAGTTGTAGATGAGATTCCGAAAACCGCCTCAGAAAAGAATCTTGATAGGGTGCTGAGAGATGAATTCAGTAAGAATGCATCCAATGTATATAAGTATATAGATTATAGATAATTTAGCATACATTTTAAGATCGATTTACTCTATTCAGAATGCTGTTCCTATTATAGTCAGAAACTTAGGATCTCATATTAAGGAGAGATTATCCTCGGTAAGGAAGTTGAACATCATAACTGAATGACTTGTTAATTTTCATTAAAGGAGAGATGCTATGGCAAAAGCAGAAGGAACCTCCAATAGATTTCTCGAAAATTATAGGGGAGCATACATGCCACCAACCCAATTTCCTGAAGTTGAGTTTGATGCTGATAAATGTTCTCATTGTAAAAGATGTGTGGATACCTGTCCAACTCAGGGGCTGCATTGGGATGAGGAGAAAAAAATCCCATATATGACAGGCTATAGGGGTCTTGAAACAGCCTGCATCGGTTGTAATAATTGCGAAGCAGTCTGCAAATCAGGTTGCATCAGGGTAAAAGGGGAATATAGAGTTCTCTTTGGACGATATAAAACCCCAGAAGATAAGCTTGGGGATATGATCCCCCCCTGTCCCTTTGGAGATAGGGATCTGAATAGAGATTTTAAAGAAATAGAAAAGGATCTGACTGAAACAGAGAGTGTAATTCTAAAAAGACGCAGCATTCGGCTCTTTCAGGATAAGCCCGTACCAAAAGAGCTAATTCATAGAATCATAGAGGCAGCTAGATTTGCGCCTACAGCTGGCAACTGTCAGCCCTTTAAGTTAATAGTGGTAACTGACAAAAAAATGATTGAAGAGGTTGATAAGCAATGTATTAAGATTACCAATCCCCTTCAGCGATTATTCAACGGCAAGAGCCTATGGAGAAGAATGGTAGTGTCCCTTCTAAGTTATATCATGGTTAATGGCATGGATCAGAGACCAATTCCTGCAGTGGAAAAGATGAATCAGATTGAAACCCTTACCTTTGGCGCTCCTGTTGTTATTCATGTCTTAAAGGATAAACGTGGTATAAGTAATCCGGATTTAGATGTAGGCATTGCCTCACAGAATTTGGTTATAGCTGCGCATTCCCTGGGTCTAGGGACATGCTACATCGGTTTTGAGGCTCCAATAAGATTTTTACCTAGTTTAAAGAAAAAGTTAGGCATAATCCATCCATATGAATGGGTAACAACTATATGTGTTGGCTACCCAAAGGGAGAGATTGATCACCCTGTTGCTCGTGGCAGGATTCCTGTTGATTGGATTGAGGGATAAAGGTAATGGATAATTACACCCCAAAACAATCACCTATCCTCTGCCCTCCCCCTTAAGCTGGCCTCAACATCTATGAATTCCTGTATTATCTCTCGATCTTTAGCTGGCGATATGTGGTTAATTAGATATATTGTAAGAGCATTGGCAAAAAAACCAGGCACTATCTCATAGAGCTTTTCCCCAAGCCCTATCTCTTTCCAGAGTATTAGGGTTATCGTTCCAATGATCATACCTGATAGAGCGGATAGCCAAGTTGTTCTTTTCGAAAATAAAGCATATAGAATCAGCGGCCCAAAAGCAGCGCCAAAACCACCCCAGGCATAGGCTACAAGTCTTAAGATGGTGTAATTGGGATTTAGGGCCAAAGAGAGGGCTATTAGAGAGATGACAACCACACACAGCCTTCCAATAAATACCAATTCTCGCTGAGTTGCATCCTTTTTGATAATTTTCTCATAGAAATCCTCTGTTAATGCTGATGAACAGACCAAAAGTTGTGAATCAATAGTAGACATAATTGCAGAGAGTATAGCCGCCAACATTATTCCACCTATCCATGGATTAAACATACAATTAATCATATATATGAATACCTTTTCCTGATCCCCACCCGATAGCCCTTGAAACATGGGAATCGATAAAAATCCAATAAAAACGGCTCCTGTAAGTGAGATAAACACCCATATGATCGCAATTTTCATCGATTGAGGAAGTTCTTTGCTGGATTTGATGCTCATGAAGCGCGCGAGGATATGCGGTTGTCCAAAGTATCCCAATCCCCATGCTAAAGTAGATATTGTTGTCAGAAGAGAAAAATTACTACCTGGTATAATATTAACAGATTGACCTTCGGATATCATTGCTCTCCTAATGCCATTAAAACCATCAACTGAGTTGTAGGCAACAGCAGAAACAATTATAATAGCTATAACCATCAATAATCCTTGGAAAAAATCTGTCCAGCTTACAGCTAAAAAGCCCCCCAGAAAAGTATATAGCACAATAATAAATGCCCCGATTGATGCTGCGACCCTATAATCGATATGAAAGATAGACTCAAATAGCTTTCCGGCAGCCACAAATCCTGAAGATGCATAAATTGTAAAAAAAATTAGTGTTATTATTGCCGAGATTATGCGCAAGAGTCCTGTAGGATCCCTAAATCTATCCTCAAAAAAGGATGATAGGGTCAGTGAATCTGTTTTTGCTGAATAAATTCTCAAACGTTGTGATATGAGTTTCCAATTAAACAGTGTTCCGACAAAGAGTCCAATAGCTATTAAAACTGCTGGTATACCATCGAAATAAATTGCCCCAGGCAGACCCATCAAAAGCCAACCACTCATGTCGCTTGCCTGGGCGGAAAAGGCAGTAATCCATTTCCCAAGACCTCGACCACCGAGTATGTAATCGCCAATATTTTGGGTTCTTTTATAGAAAAAGATACCTGTTCCAAGGAGAAGGGAAAAATAGATTAAAAATGTAAAGAATGTCGGAATTGAAATAATCACCTCAATTTATAGATCAGAAGGATGGTATGATTTTGATTTGGGAAAACGAAAATATCAAGTTTATACTCATCGTCTGACGAATTTAAAATCCCTATTCCCTATCCCTGATCCTAATATCGTAATTTTATTTCTTGAATAGGGATTACATATCAATTTCTCAGAAACTAGTATAACACAACAAATCATTTTTATGTATCTCTATCTTACTTGAAATAGACCATTATGGGGGAAGCAAATATAATTTCTTAAACATAGAAAATCTAAATTCGCAAGGGATCTTCCTCAATACTCGCCCTTCCCTATCGATTTCAACACCAAGCATTCTGGCCCTTTAATCTGTTAACCAAAAGCCTAGCTAATATGCCAACATATATCCAAAAGATAAAATGAAACTCTTCTAATGATACAACAGTATTAATTATATAAAAAGCAAAAACTCCAGTAAGTAATAATGTTATTAATTTATCTTTGTAAATTTTCTTACCTAATATTTTTATGGGCTTAATAATGATATTGATCATTAAATATACATAAGATAATAATCCGAAAAAACCAAAACTATAGGTTAAAAGCAAATAGAAATTATCTACAGATCTGCTATACCTACCTGGAATCCGCATTATTGCTGGAGTAGGTACTTTGCCATATCCAATAATTATATTCTGTTTGATATACTCTGAAAGTATTTCAAATTGAATACTTCTTGCTTTTGAAGAATTTGCTAATTCCTGGTCTGAAGATCCTGTAGGGTTTAATTGATTAAAAAAAACAGCAATAGAATCATAATTTAATACAATTAATGGAATAGATAATAATAAAATGTAGAATATATTTTTCCTGTCGTATAGGGTAAAATATATGCCCAAAATAAGTATAGCCCCAATTATACCTCCTCTTGATTGGGTAGATATTAATGCAAACATCACTAATCCTGACGAAATAATCAATTTTGTAGAATTATTGTAATACTTATATAGAAATAAAGGTAAAGTAGTAGCTAAATATGAGCTAAATGAAATTGAATGCATAAATGGTCCTTTGATTCGAATAGATCCGAACCTCCGTGCATGTTCTAGAGCGTGAGCATGAGATACATCATAAGCGCCAAAAACAGAATAAAAATTATATTCAGTAATCCTTTCATAAATACCAATTATACTAAGGATAAAGGCAGATAGGCATATTATATTTATCAATAATTCAATATCCTTACGAGTTTTAAATACTGTAAATACAACTACCGGTAATATCAAAATCTCAAATACAAAATAGAATAAATAGAAAAATGTTCCCTTCATGTTTGTGGAAAAGAAAGATGTTATTAAAAATGAGATGATAATAAAAACTATTGGATAAGTGAATATATTTGCTTTAATAAAATCTGTGTATACCTGTCTGAACAAACCTCTTCTATACAGATAAAATATCAATATCAATGCAGCTATTCTTTGAGCTCTGAAAACGGGTATTCCACCACCAATATTTATACCCCAAAGACATGGTAATAGAGGATAGATAAACATAAAATATGTTAACATTTTTTTCTCATCGGTAACATCTCTTGATACTAACCAATTATCTGTTTTTTTAATTGAAAAGAATGCTAAAGGAATACAGAAAATGACAAAACCCAAAGATACAACCGACTTAGGATCGTTAAGGCATAAATATACAAAAAATAAACAGATGATAACGACAGTTATTATTTCCAAAAATGATAATATTGATATTGAATTATTTTTTCCTAACATAATGTAAAAATCACTTTATAATTTTGATTATAATTACTCTCATGTTTATGCATTACTTCTATTATTAAAGATGATATAATATCCCACTCCGGTTCGTGTTCCCATAGAAATAATACCAGCTAACAAAAATCCGAACAAACCATAATCATATAAAACATAAATGATTATTATTCTAATAACTATGCTAATTATATTTCCCAAAAGCATCTGCCTCATCTCTTTCTTATCGCTATGCCCAACAAGATAACAGGATGGAAGCACATATAAAAGATTGATTGAACCATAGATTGTAAACAATACAATCAGAA
Organism: Spirochaetota bacterium; assembly: GCA_034190085.1. Classification (NCBI taxonomy): domain Bacteria; kingdom Pseudomonadati; phylum Spirochaetota; species Spirochaetota bacterium. Next base: position 66,562 of record JAXHTS010000019.1, on the reverse strand, counting down.
TGAATGATGCATAATATTTTCCTTTAAATAGTATCTCAAGAATTATATTAGTAAATAATAAATAAAATATTCCTATGAATAATACTATTATTAATAAAAATTTAAAAAAAAGCTTTATATTAATATCCCTGTTTTTTGAAAATTTTTGAGAATATACGCTAAACAATGATACACTGGCAAATTCATATATTCGCATAATTGCAATCATGACGCTAAATAACGCCAGCTCCTTATAACCCAATAATTTTGCTATAAAGAAAGCGTCAATATGATAAAGTACTATAACGGTTAAACTTAATTCCCAAAGAGAGATTCCATCTGAATATATCTTTGTTTCTACTTGAATTTGTCCCTCATTCCAATTAGCTAAAATATAAAATATAAAGGGCATAACTGATAAAAAAGAGAAAAGCTTTAAATATGATGCAATATCCAGATTCATCTTCCCAAAAAGGAAGAAGAATAATAACAAAATAAAAAAAACAATCGGATTGGCTCGTTCAATAATAATAGCTTGATTAAACCATCCACGTGCACGGAAAAATGCTCCTGTCAAATTGGTATTACATAATAGAAATGAACCTCCAGCAATCATATAGAACCAAAACCAATCTAAATGATAAATAATTTTAACAGTAAATGACGTAATTATAAGTGGAAAGATAATTAATAAAAGAAATTTAAATAAATATTTCTTCCATTGATAATCCTCAATAGTCTTTGAAGAAAAATATCTGACAACTGACGCGCCCTGTCCAAAAATGAGAAAAATCGCCAATAAATGCGCTACGTTGAGAAATACAAAACTGTATAAACCAAACTCTTCTTTTGTTAATTCTCTTCCCAAATACACATTATTACATAATTGTATTACTGCTACAGAAGACATAATCACAAAACTCTGGGTTGACTTACTTCCTAGTATCTTTTTTAATAAGCCTATTGTTCCATTTTTAATCATAACTTTTATTTTTGTTTTCTATAAATTAATTTATGAAGTATATAATATTTTAACAAACCAGGAATTCTCTTAACGTCGTTTGTTGATGGATTAAATGGAATATCCTCTTCTGGTAGTCTTTCAAATATAAGTTTACCTATAACTCTTTTCAAAAAAAGATTATTCTTTTTGTTTAATAGACTCTTTTGGGAGTTCAATACCGTCTCTTCATTAACCATCCCAAGCATAATATTTTTCCTATCAATATTTTCACGTACAATATCATCTGCAATACTAGAACGTGTAATCACAACTGAATGGCCTATACTGTTGCCTATATATTCATCTAACCACGCATCTCCTACTGATATATCAGCATACTCACCAGTACAATCATGACATAACATACATCTTTTATTATAATATTTAATCTTACACAGTATGTTATCCCATACATCAAGGTACTCCTTCTGTAGTTTGATTTCATCTTTTTTCGAGGAATAAGCGATAAACCATCCAGGCCATCCATTACCTCTATATTGTAATCTTCTCACCTCCTGAATATCAACGTTGTTAGAATCCAATACCTCTTTTGTAGCTGTCATAGGCGGGGTACGAGAACAGAAAAGCGCTATTTTTAAAAAATTATATCCCCTATGAATAGTCTCATATCTTGTCAATGCTTGAATATCACATGGTTTGCCCACAAAGACATATTTTTCACCTTTTTTTATGTTAAGGTCCTTCAATCCTCCACATACAAAAGCAGGCGCATACCTTGATCCTTTTGAAGAAAGTATATCTTCTATTGAAGTAGCTAAAATGACCTCATTTTCAAAAATATTATCTTTTTTTTGTCTGATACAAATTACGCCTTTATAATTTGCTTCTTGAAGTAAATTAATATTAATTGAAGTTACTATACCTCCAGAAGTGGATGATTTTCGAATACTATTATCCATCGAATAACCTATATAACAGTTTCTCACTATCCCTAACTGAGTTTCTTTCTCATTTTTACTTAAGGGTATAAGTCCTGGACAAACCTTAACACACCTCGAGCAATTTACACAATTATTATTTACAATAGGATTTTTGTCGATACCTCCTTTGATAGCAATTGCATTCTCAGGGCAGATACTATAGCATAATCCACATTTAAGGCAAAGTCCAGATGATACTACGTAGGTAATATTTTTTTTATTCGATCTTCCCACACTTAAGTGACTCCTTTTTGATTTCAGGAATAATTTTAATTAAATGTTTTCTTATATCTTGTCTGTTATTAAATCCCCTTTTTATTATCTCAAGAATATTCTCCAAAGAATCATTCTTAAGATTAACTACATATTCACCTAATTTCAATTTCTCTGTAATGCCAATAAATTTATAACTATATGCCTGAGGCACAGTTGGAATACATGTTGAAAAAGCGCCGATACATGAATGCATTCTCGCTCCAGTAAAAAATTCTAAACGGCTTAAAAAAAATTTCAACTGTGAAGCACTATAGCAATCATCCAATAGAAACAAACGATCTTTATATCCACGAGCAGTATACCTTTCAAATAATATTTTAGAAACGGAAAAATCTTCAATTCCGACATGAGAAATAAACACAATTTTTATTTTAGAATCAATATTTAATAATGTATCAATTATTCTTTCAGTAATATAGGCATAATCAAAATCCTCTCTTTTAATTTTATCCATGCCTATTGGATTATTATATAAAAAACCACTCACATTTATACCAACAGGTATCCCTATTTGAATAAATGATTCAAACTCTTCGTTTTTCACATCATCAGGTTGCATTAAAAATGCCATATCATTTGCTTCCTCCATATTAGGAAGATCGCCAAACAAATTAATTAAGTGATTTTTCGATTGATTTTCTCTTACATAAATCTTTTTTGTTCCCTTGACTATTTTTTTAGTTATTCGATTTGAGATAAAAGAATTAAAAGGACCAATAGTTTGTGGGAATATGATAACAGGGCGTTTATAAATTAATGCCAATACTTTATCCAATGACTGCCTTAGAAATACATATATTCCATAAATATCGCTAAAGCTATCACCCTCAGCTAAGCTGATGACATAATCAGCAGTAATTAATTTTTTAATTGTTGGATTGTTCATCATAAGAGTTTTTCTCTTTAATTTCATAAAAAAATAATAAAAGATAAACAGGTTATCTATAAACAAAAACTGTTTAAGTTTTAATGGAAGAAAAGGGAATAACATATGTAAAAAAGCGCATAAGATAAATTTAGATGTCCATATAAAATTTTCAATAATTTCAATTTCATTTCCTTTAATATTTATCTTATGTTTAATAATTTTATCATGTATATAATTCTGATTTATCAATTCTATCTCTATTCCAGGATTATTCTCGATTAAGGCAATTATTGAACCTAAGGTTAATGCATTTATACCCTTATTCTCGTTTGATAACGATGCTCCTGTTAAAACCACTTTCTTTATTAACATAATTTGATAATCTCCAATATACATTACTTGAATTTACAGTTAATATGAATAATTTATAACCATAAATCTCTAATAATATCAAAGACTTATTATTATAAATACTTAATTTTTCTCTTTAGTATCTATAGTATCTGTTAAAGGTTGGTATTTATTTGTGCAAATGGGATATTACACTCAAAGGTATGCTAACATAAATGCATTACACTTGGGAGTAAAGATAGAATCTCTATGAGAGCAACAACAAATATATTCATTTTTTAGAAGAGCTAAATATTCTATAACTCAAATATTTCATAGATACTGGAATAAATATCCCAACAATAGTATATAAAATCCACCATCCATTACTTCCATCCAAAACAGGAAATTTAGCTATCATCTCAATAGGATGATTATATATATATATTTGCAATAAATTGATTAATTTAAAGCAAAGAAAATGAAGAGCCATTATGATAATTGTATTTTCACCAATATAATATAACAATTTCATATCTTTTGAACTCAATATCTTTGCTAGATGAAGATTGAAATAAATTCCCAGTATGCTATTTGTAATAAAGAAAACTGGACTCAAATAAGTATTTTGCCCCAAACTCACTTTACCATAAAGAGTATTCAGAAATAACATAAGTATACAACTAATAGAAAGATAAAAATTAAATGGTATTGAGTGCTCAATTTTTTTATAGAGAAAACCAAAATAATATATCAATAATGCTACAAATGCGTTATTTAAACCTCTAGGTAAATAAACGGAATGAAATGTTAGGAGATTGCCAACAATAAAAAAACATAATATTATAACAAAAATAATATATTCATTCTTTACTCTAAAAAGATTCAGTATAACATATCTAGTAAAACAAAAAATAATATTAACTAAAAATAGGACTGTAAAGAACCAAAAAACTCCCAAAAGCTGTTCTCTGTTCCAAAAAGTAGCTATGCTAAATATTTCTTCAAATATATTTGATTTAGTATATTGAGTAACCGAAACTCTATAACCAGTATTAATATCATACAAATTCAATTTATATAAGATATTATGTAATAATAAAAATAATAATTCATATCTTAAAAAAGGGAAATATAGTGTCTTTATTCTCTTTTTAATTAATACTATTGGATTAGATGTATATTTATCACTGTAAAAATAGCCTGATACAAAAAAAAACAGAGCCATATGAAATAAATATATAAATGTTCTAATTGGAGGCTGAGTGTGACCAATCACGACATATATGATACCCAATGCCTTCATTAAATCCATATGTTTATAACGATCAATATTTTTCATTTCATATAAGTTATCTTTATTTTTCTATTAATTTATCTCATAATTATAATAAAATAATAATCAGTCTGTCTTATAATTAAATAAATGATCTACGAAATTTTATATATTTCTTGTTTATAGTCTTTTATAAATAATTTCTGGAATTTTAAATCTACGATTATTCATTATCACTCCAATTACATTAACATTATTATTTCGCAAACGATTGATAAAGCTTTGTGCTACTTGGCGACGATCTTTTTTTTCGTTTACAACGATTAAAACTCCATCAACATTTTGAGATAAAATATTAATATCATTGAAATACTTTGTATTTGAACAATCTATCAGTATCGCTTCATATTTATCTTTAATTTTTTGAAAAACCTCATTCAAATTTAATTTATTCCTTATGGTAACAGATTCTAGTGTATTATCACCTGCCTGTAAAACATTAAGATTTATATCTATTTCCTCAATGTGTTTTGTTGGATCATTGTTATTAATTACTTCACTCAATCCTGGACTTTCAGCAAGACCTAGTACAGTATGTAATATTGGACATCTCAAATTGGCATCAACTATAAGGGTTTTGTGTTGCATCATCTGAGAAAAACAATAACCAAGGTTTGGCACAATAGTAGTATTCACTAAATTATGAACTGGTGAGGTTATTATAAGAGTTTTCAAATTCTGTACTTTCATGAAAATATATATCTGATCAGTTAGTTCCTCATAAAAATAAGCATAACGAGTTGATGCTTTTTCTTTTTTTAATAATGCATCCTCTCTAAATCGTCTTGCAGGAATAGACCCCAACAAGGGTAACCGAAGAAAGGTGACAATGTCATTAGGTGATCTAAAGGTCTGATCAATATAGTCAAATACTATAGCAGATGCTACTCCTAATATGGTACTAATAAATAAACCAATCATTAACACGAGTCTTTTAGGCCTTCCAATTGGTAAAGAGTTCGTTGTTGCTTGTTCAATTATTTTTACACTTGCTGTACCTATGGCCTCTAAATCATCAATAGGTTCTCCTGAAAGCATATCATTCATTCTTTGAATATTATTCTTTAATTGAATCACAGAAGGATGTAAATTTCCATATCTATGTTTAAGTTCTGCCAGTTGTTGCATTTGATCAAAAATTGAATAAGAACGGCTGATCACATTTGCTATAGCTACAGCTCCCTCTGGACTTAAGTCCCTAACAATGATTATAAAAATATCTGTATTTGCAATATACTCTGTTTGTAAATTTTGTTTTAAATACCCAACAGCTCTTTTAAAAAAAAATTCCTTTTGCTCCTTAGGGCTTAATTGTTCAAACTCCCTCTTGATAGATTGAACTCTATGCCTTATTAGAGGCTTTTTAAATCGAGAACAAAAATTCAATTCATAATCTAATGGACGTTCATCAATCTTCAAGGCCTTTACTGCACGTTTTATTACAGGATTTGACTTTACAATCTCAGTCTGTGTTAAATGTATACGAAATGCCCCAATTCCACGATAGGTATCAGCTAAAGTTTGACTCTGTCCTTTAATAAGCATCTTTACCCTCGCTTCATAAACAGGTGTTTGGGTTTGCATGCCTATAAAAACACCAGACATTATAATGCAAAAGGTAAGAATAATTACAAACTTATGCCTGAAAATAATATTCGCTACATCTCGAATTGTGAGTTCTTTAATATTAGTATCCATTTATAATAACTCCATTACAATAATCTTCTACTTCAATATTATTTTTTATACTTTTTGTATATTATATATTTGTATATTATATATCATTTTGATTAATTCAGATGACGAACAAAAAAAAATAATTAGTGTTTACTCTCTGTTAGTGTTATAAATTTGTTATTTTCCCCTCTATCCTCTGACACATTATTACTTCAACTTTAAAGGATATATATTTTTTGTAAGAATAATATGTTTAGTAGTAATATCTGAATTAAATATAATTGGTAGTGTGTTATTCAAAATGGACAATAGTGTGGTAATATATATATCAATTGGCACTATGATGTCAACTCTATCTCTAATTAATTCAAGTTTATTTTAACCTCTAAAAATCAATTTCGAAACAACATAGAATTGTGATTCTTCAATACAGAAAGCAATATAACAACCTGTATATATGTCTATTTTTACACCAACAATCAATAATTACTATCATAATGTGTATAATGATATAAACCTTTAGCAACATGGAATTTATATCAGTATATTAATAACTTAATTATATGTTCACTGGAATAAAATAATCAATTTTGTTGAGATTGTTCTGAATCAAATTTGAATGCCTTTGACATATCACGAGCAGGATTTCCTAGAAAAAATGCATCCTTTGGTACATCTTTTGTAACAACGGATCCAGGACCAATTATAACATTATCTCCAATAGTTATACCTGGAAAAATTATTGATCCTGTGCTTATCCAAACATTATTTCCAATAATTGTTCTTTTGTCATCAATTAGATCATATCCATATACAGCATGTCTTGGTCCTAAAATGCTTACATTAGGGCCAGTGTTAAGCCTATCTCCTATTGTCACAGGGCCCATAATAATATTATGAAGTCCAAATAAACAGTTACTTCCTACAATAATATCGCCTAGTTGCGCATTCCATACATTGAACTCCTCAATAAATATATTATCTCCAATAACTGCCTTATATGGTTTTTTAATTGAAAACCTGAAACGATATCCAAAATCAACATATTTGCCACACTTCAAATATCGTAACCTATAATATCTACGAGTAATTCTAAAATGACTTTTCTTAATAATTCCCCTTATGAAATTATTCGAAATAAATGATAGTCTTACTCTCTTATGATCATTACTTGAATCGGTCATTCAATGCCCTCCTAAATCGAAAACTCATCTTGCGTTATGAATAATATAAACCTAAAGCAATATCGAATTGTTGTATTGATATTTAGGATCACTAATAATGTTAAATAGTGATTCAATAAACTTATCTATTTATTTCTCTGTGATAATAAACCAGTATGATATGATATATAAAAGAACTAAATGGTAGTTATTTCAATTGTAATCACATAAATCCAAACCCTTTCAGATAGATTTTCACAGTGAAACTATTATATAATCATTTGATAGATTGGATTAAGGCAAATAAGAAGTATTAAATATATTGATATATAATTTCATATAAAATAATAAAGTGTATTGAAAAAAACAACAAATTTTCAAGTATTTAACTAAAATTCTAAAAATTCCATGAAGGCTGAAGAATTCATTATTGGAAGCAAGAGACATAACTGGAAGGATTAAAATCATGATAATTCAACCTCTGATCATCTATCTCACTCACTGCTATATAAAAATTGTAGTTGTAAGTCTCATGCTAACTTCACCTGAAATATAAGATTGTTTGTTCACAATCAAAAGAAGCTGAATGTGAATTACTTAAAATCATTCACTACACTGACTACCCTCTCAACCTCGTCTTGTTCCAAAACAGGGCTAATAGGTAAACTGATTACTTCATTATGAATCTGCTCAGTAATGGGTAAACTCATGCTATTCCATTCCCGATAGGCCTTCTGCTTATGAGGTGGTATTGGATAATGAATTAATGTTTGAATTTTTTTCTCTAAAAAATATTCCTTTAATCTATCACGCTCAGCATGTCTGATTACAAATAAATGCCAAACATGTTTAGCATATTCAGCTACATAAGGGAGTGTCACTGCTGGATTTTTTATATTCTCTAAATAATATTTAGCAATATAATCCCTTTTAGTATTGTCTTCATCAAGAAATTTTAACTTCACTCTTAATATAGCAGCCTGTAACTCGTCAAGTCGTGAATTTATTCCTTTATAATTATTTTCATATTTTTTATGAGAGCCATAATTTCTTAAGGCTCTTACAATATCCATCAGATGATCATTATCTGTAATAATGGATCCACCATCACCTAGTGCGCCAAGATTTTTGCCAGGATAAAAACTGAATGCTGCAGCATCACCAAAGCTGCCAGTCTTTTTTTCATTATACATCGCTCCAGGAGCTTGAGCTACATCTTCAATAATCTTAAGATTATATTTCTTAGCAATTTCTACTATTGGGGCCATATCTGAAGGTTGACCATAAAGATGCACCAACATTATAGCCTTTGTCTTATCAGTTATTTTCTCTTCAATACGTAATGGATTTATATTATAGGTCTTGAGATCAGGTTCAACCAAAATCGGCTTTAAATTATTCTTTGATATTGCAAGTATAGTGGCAATAAAAGTATTTGCTGGCACAATGACTTCATCCCTCTCATTGATAACACCAAGCTCAATGTAGGCTCTAAGAATCAGTATTAAAGCATCCAATCCATTCCCAACGCCGATACAATGCTTTACATTACAGTAGTTTGCGAATTCATTTTCAAATCTGTCGACCTCCTCTCCAAGAATATACATCCCCGAATCAATTGCATTCTCAATCGCATTGAGAATTTCATTTTTATAGTACTGGTTCAATTTCTGTAAATCTAAAAATTTAATCATAATAACCTTCTAATATGTTTAGTGTACTAAAATTGATATATTCATATGCTATTGCTTTCATTAGGATTAGGATTTCGAAAAACAGTTATCTCAATCTTATTAAAATTGACCTTCTTTTCAATCTCATACTTTTCAAAAAAGTATCTATAGGTTTTATCTACAACTCCATCTCTATACTTTTGAATTCTAATCGATTTTACAAAGAACATCCTATATTGTAAAGATTTATTTCCAAGAGCCCTTTCAACAGTTATATCAAAGGGCATACAGAAGACATTTAATTTCCAGAAGAAACATAATATTGAGCAACGCGTAGGACACTTTCGTGAAAGATAAGAGCTGTGTCATTTTCTTTAACATTTTGATCAAGAAACTTAATGGCTCTCCTTAAATCGACTTTGCTATATCTAGGATTAAAATAATGATTGTACAAAGAAAATCCTGTCAAAAGTAATAATAATACAATTGTTATGTATATAGTATGATTACTCATCTTATCAATGCCATATTCGATTAGAAGCAAGTATAATGGCAGAGCACATAGAATATATCTAATATTAAAAGGCACACTATTAGAGAAAAAGGCTGTTAAAAAAGATAAGAAGAGATGGTATCAAGAGAAGCGTTAAAAACGCTGGCTTGTTCTCATGATTTTGATCTCTAAAAAATTGATGAAAGTAAAGAGAACCAACCACACAAGAAATAGTGCTGAAGGAATAACAATCAAACCATATTCTTGAAGAATTATTATTAAGGATACTACTCCATGTTGAGCATAGAGTGACCTAATTTCCGTGAAAGGAGGGCCAAAACTCATTCCTACATCGAAAGTAAAAATTGCATATAATAAATCAATTATTCTAGTTTTATGCACTCCTCCAATATTAGAAAATTCTGCATTAAAGAAGGCTAATATTCCAGGAATATAGCTTATGGCAACGACAATCATACAAGCACAAAAACTGATGAATTCTCTTGTATGCTTCTTTATAAAAAGAAGAAAATAGATTCCCATTGCAGCATAAAATTGAATTTAGATGTGTCCACAGCATTGAAACAGCTACAAATGTAAAAAGAATCCAGAGACGCAGTGAGTCTTGTTTTAATATCAAGATAAAAAGTAAAAAAGAGAGAAGTGTTAACAACACCCATAATGAATACATCCTTGCTTCTTGGGAATAGCAGATATGAAGGGGTGAAAAAAGTAAAAGTATAGCACCTATAACAGCGCTTCGTCTATTAAATAGTATAATCCCTATATTATAAAGCACAACAACAGAAAGAAATCCGTATAAAGCAGAAGGGAATCTAAGCGCCCATTCACTTAATCCGACTATTTTGCTAAATAGATATGTCAGGAGAAGACTCAAGGGAGCAATAAATCCTTCACTCATTATCGAATTAAAAGTTTCTTGTAGTGAAGTATGATTAATCTCAAGCGCAGTTGCACCCTCATCCTGCCAAATACTCATCCTATCAAGATGATACAATCGAATGCATAGCGCACCTATGAATAGAAATATTGACCATTGAAAATTAGTAAACTTTCTACAAATTATCATTTCAAGAAAATATTTACAAATAAATCTTATATTCAGATGTCGAATTATTAGTCTTATGAATTATACAACAACTACCAATCAATTCTTGATTGGTAGAGCACATAACAAATCAGTGCAATTATCAAGGTAGTTTTAACAAATAAATACTATAGTAAAGTAAGGATGGAAGTTGAAGTGTGATAAATATTGATATAAACTAATGAAGTTTATAGAAGATACTTTAATCCCAATAGTATTAAATGAAATTAGCGATAAACTTGCCATTTCTGGTTTAATAAACTTTGTAGGTCAATAATAATTATATTAATATTATTGGCCATCCCATCCAGCAATCCTGGCAAGTAAATACCAAAATGCCTGTCCTTTTATTTCAGCATGGGCTAAGGTTGTATGATAATATTCAATATTATAATTTCCCCAACCAATAGGATTTACATTTCCAGGACCTCCCATATAGGATACTGGAAATGATATATTTCTTAGTTCATTGTCATGTGTCTCATCACTATAACTGATTTCTGCGCTTCTATTTGGCTCCTTTACCCAATTATCACTATTGGGATCAAAATCGCCATTTCCATCAACAGGACAATAAATATCCAGATCTGCAAAGTCGTATAGTACACAATTATTCTCATAGCAATGAGCGCGTATTCTCTCATTGTTTAGATGTGCCCGCGCTTGTTTTTCATCCAAATTGCTGCCACCCATATCAGTATCATCATCTCTATATTGAGTATTTGTTGTAAAATAGACAAAAGTAATTTTTCTATCATTCGCTCCATTATATCTTTCCTCAAGATTGCTCATCGCTCTTATGTAGCCATCCACATAATTGCAATTAGCGCCTTGATTAGTGAGATGTAATTCACCACACCATTCAATACCGGCAACATTGATATCAGTATGCGCATCAAGATAAATTTCAATTGGGTAAGGACGGGAATCCCAGGCTGGATGATCTGAAGATCCGCCGAAATACTCATGAGGCTCGATAGCTGGATCAGATCCTATATAGTGAACAAGATCCAATCTTGAATTATTTGAGAGGGGTGTATCGTTGCTTGGGTAATAATAATCCCAATTGCCTCCGCCATTACTGTCTACTTCTCGCAATCCTGGCCAATATATTTGACATGCATGAGATCTACCGCAATAATGTACTGAAAGCACTTCTTTCACCTTCGCTACATATTCAGCGGGTATGTCAGTTAGTTTTGTACAGGTATGATTTATTATGATCGCTTCGCTTTGACTATTTGAGTTATCATGATGTTCCGTGTCATTACTATTATCGTTACTACTCGTATTATTAGTATCATTTATATTGTTTGTATTTTTTGTAGAAATCCCACAGCTACAGCTATGAAATAAAAATATAGACATAATAATTGTGATAATTACTATACCTTTCATTCCTACCTCTTTTACTAATAATTGTAATGAATGGATATTATTATCCCCTTTCTACATAATCATGTCAACATTTAATTACTATTTTGCATGAAACAAAATATACTACTCTTTTCATCTGTTATATAATCGATGTTATTATCGATAATCTTATCATCTCCCATTCGAATCTCAATCCTCTACAAATAAAAAACAATTGACCTTTTTCATTACCAAATGTATATGCAAATTATTATTTGCTTTCTTAATATAAAAAATATATGGAGATAATAATGATGAGGCTGAATAATATATTTTACATGTTAGTATTATGTATGTGTCTTATTTCAAATCCTATATCTCCCATCCCAAAAGTCTTATCACCAAGTCTTGTCTCAGCAAAAGATATAGCTCGATCACAAACATCCTTAACACCTAAGATTCCCTCAAATGCTATCTGGGTAAAGGCTATTTCGAATGTAAATTGGCCTAATGGCACCAAGAAGAGGCCATTCCCAACAATTGGAGCTGCACTAAAGGCAGCAAATCCCGGAAACACAATTGTTGTGACCTCAGGTATATATAGAGAAGCGATCAGACTACCCTCAGGCAGACCGAAGCAACTTATAACCCTTATGAGTGCTCCAGGTGATCGGGTTATAATAAGTGGAATGAAAAAGCTAAAGGGATGGAAAAGGTATAAGGGCAACATCTATGTAACCTCTATTAATTGGCGACCGGAAAGACTTTATGTTAATTATAAACCACAATCAATTGCTCGTGAACCAAACGAAGGGTGGTGGACAGCAGCCTCTGTAAAAGGCATGGAACTATTTGATCCTGAGCACCTATCGAATCTGAAAAAAAATATTATTGGCGGCGAAGTCTATATATGGACTCGACATGGTAATGCATTCTTTTCAGTACCGATTACAGAGTTTGACAAAGCTAAGGGAAGGTTAAAGGTTATTCGCAAAAGTGAATGGATGAATATGAATAAAGGGGATAAGTATTTCCTTAAAAATCACTTTTCACTCATAGATAGACCTGGTGAATGGTCTGCGAAAGAAAAAAATGGGAAATACCATATCTACTTCTGGCCACAGAATAAAAAAGACCTTAGTGCAGTTGAAGCCCCCAAAATAACCGGCCAGGTTGTAAGTATATATAAGGCAAATCATCTTCGCCTTTGGGGCCTTGAGATATGCGGAGGTGTTGGGAATGGTCTTGAGATAAGTAATGCCAAGGATGTGGAAATAAAATCGTGCATCTTCCACAACAATGGCTTTAGGGGTATCTTTGTGCGAGAATCAAATAATATCTGTATTATGAATAATGTATCCTGGTGGAATCGATTTGGAATTTCAATAACTTACGCAAATGATGTGGTTATAGAAATGAATGATATTGGTTTTAATTCTGACGATGGTTTGCGTGTATCCTGGAAATCAGAAAATATTATAGTTAAACATAACTACATGCATGATCATCTTCTATGGGGCCATCCGGACAACATTCAAGTCTTTCGAGGTGTAAGGAATATAAAGTTCATTAAGAATCTAATCCTTACTGGTGGTCAATCTATAATGCTTGAAGAGACTACAAATGGAGAACTGCGAGGCAACATGATCATTGGTTCTAATGCTAATATGTTAATTTTTGGTCACAATAATGCAGGTGACTATAAAATTCACAAGAACACACTAGCTTTTACTGGTTATGGTTGCATGAATATGACATGGAAAGGGTATGATGTACGTGAGAATATATTCGTTACAGGACACATAGGGCCTATGTACTCAGTATTGGGAATCGAGGACTATAAGGCTGACAGAAATCTATTCTGGAATGCAAAAGGACTGAAGCAAAAATCCGTTCTCATCTCTAGTAGGAGAAGGGATAAGACATTAAAGGTACTGCAAAAGGTAACGGGGCAGGATAAAAATTCAGTTTATTCTGATCCAAAATTTATTAATGCTCCAGCAGCCTTTAGAGTATTGGATGGGGACAGGCTACATCTCTGCTCACGAAATAAGTTCTATTTACGTAAAGGTACTACCGGATTTAAAAAGGGTGACAATGTTGAAATAAACTTTGATGGAAACATCCGTAGGATAATTTCAATTGACAGAAATACAATTACAATAGATCCAGGTTTGCCCCAAAAACCGACAAAGGGTTGGTTAGTTGCGAATTGGGGGAATAATACTAATTATAAACTTGATTTACGGCTACGAAAAGATAGTCCTGCCTTTAAACTCGGTAGGAATGGAAGATCTATAGGATCCACACTTGACATTCAGGCATTTACGAGAAGAGACTTCAATGGAGACAGGAAGAGGGATGTACCCGTAATTCCAAAAGAATTACACCGTTAACAATTAAAATCCTTTGGATGGCGCTACTGCAAATACTGCAAATACTACTTCTGATGATATTTTATTTTCCATATCTTGCTATAATCGCCTGTAATTGGCTGTAATCAGCATCAAGTATTATAGAAATCAACTTATCTACAGGAGCGCCATGGATGCTTATCACTTCAAGAGATTCATTATTGCATAAAGTATAATCCTAAACCAACTTTTAGATAATTAGTGGTACTCCAGTATATGCATATACATTCCGGAGTTCCAAGTAATTCTTCTTTATACTTCATGCTTAAAATTAATCGAATGGCGATATAGGAATATCCCTTATGCCATCACCATCGAAATCACCATTCATATACTCATTGATATTGATTGTAGAACCTACAGGTCCGTCATCTGATGCTAAATTCTCGCCAGGACTTCCATTTCGTAACCTCAAATCCCATACAAGATTACTATTATCCTTCCAATTCATAATAAATGCATTCCACATTGGAGGTTCATCGAGTTCAGGCTCAAATGTAATAGTATTAATAGTATTAGATGTAATATTAGTTACTGTTCGTGGTATACCATCAAAATTTACCTCTATGATATCCCCCACATTAAACATTGGAGTATCAAAATCCAATATGTATAATGTGCTTCGTGTGCAATTACGCACTTGGCTTATATCAACTATAGTATAATAAACAGGTGCATTTATGAATTCAGGATCAGTATAAATCGAAGATAGATCCTGGGCAGTGTTATCTTGAAATTCCGCAAGAGTCATCCATCCACCACCTGCACTCAACCACATAATATCATCTGAAATAGGATTCTCATAATTATAGAAGAGATTTCGATCAGCGTTGTATCCATCAAGATTACTCTCAAATTTGATTGCTGTATCCTGGTGTCCATTCATAAGAACATTCTCATAAACATCATAACCATTATCCGTGATAAGGAAAGAACCATAACGGGAAAAGGTTATAGTATTTTCACTAATAATAAAATCACGAGCATAACTATGGCCAAAGACTACAGAATATGAAATACTGCCAATAATAGTATTTCTTATTATTTCTCCATCCCATATCTGTTCCATCATTATGTTTTGTCCAGCTCCAATGAGCAAATTTTCTATAAAAGAAATGTTATTAACGTATCGAAATATCTGAATATTATCAGGATGAATGTCATAAGAATTATCTTCATCCCATATCATATGATGATGTATATAATTCTGCTTAACAGTGATATCGTTTGAATTCCATGTTATCCTCATGCCGTCATCTATATTATAACCAATATCATTCTTCTCTATTGTCACACCAGTAGCATAACTCATTGATATACCATACCAATTTCGGCATATAAAATTTTGTGAAATAGTTACATTTGTAGAACTATTTATATTGATCCCTGCCCTCAAATCACCACTGTTGTCGTATATTGCACATTTTTTTATGACTATATTATCAGAGTCAGAAATATTGATTCCATTTCCTGAAGCTCCTGAAATCTCAAAGCCTTCAATGCATACATTCTTTACATTATTACAGTTAATAATAGGATTTTGAGCTATTGATACAATGATTCTCTCGTCAGGTGCTCCCATTAGTGTAAAATCGTTTCCTGAATCTCCAGATGGTATGGTGAGAGCTTCATCATATGTGCCAGCTTTAACTAATACCAAATCTCCAGCAGTTGACTGAGATAGGGCAGCTGAAATTGTACGAAATGGTAAATCTTCAGTACCTGGATTACTGTCATCGGCTTCAGGATGATTCTGGTTCACATAGTAATCAACTTCAGGCACTGGAGGTGTATCTGGAGGTGTATCAGAAGTTGTTGCACTTGCAATATCATAACAGACTGATATTCCTGCATTATTGTATGCTTTTACACGATAATAGTATGTTGCTTCAGCAGATAGATTTATATCAGAGTAAAAATCGATATTAGCTGATACATTAGCAATATCACTAAAAATTCCAGGATTACCTCCATTATCCAAAGCCCTCTCAAGTGTAAACCCAACCTCATTATTTGAATTATCATTCCAAGTAATATCTACCCTACTTGAAGAAATTGATAATGCTTGTGGATTACTTGGCGGCTCAGGAGGATATAATTCAATATCACCAGAACCGCTATTGCCGCTACATATCCAACCTATTGATGAAAGACTAAATATAATAATGAGAAGTAAATGAATACTCTTTCTTTTTAATATATCATAAGATAAACTAATCTTCTCCTCTATTCTATTTCTCATACTTCTTCTCCCTTTTAAGAAATTTTAAAAGGGTTTTAATAATTGACATATAACATTATACTGAACAATGACTCTGAATATCAATTTGGGCTAACCCTAAACCCCGTCCTCAAGTAGCAGCTTGAGTTTCTTCTATTATATATAATCATCTATTTATCAAATCTTTTTATCAGGAGTAAATGATGATCAATATATAACTTATACTTTCCTCCAAAAACAATACCTTAATATACCAATTTAATATCAATTAAATGGGGATAAAGGAATATCTCTTTGCCCATCACCATTAAAGTCACCAGCCTTATATTCCTGAATATCTATTGTAGAACCCACTGGACCACCGTCTGATGCTAAAGCCGCTCCTGGACTGCTGCCCTGTAATCTCAAATCCCACTGAAAATTGTTATTACCTCCCCAATTTGCGACTAAAAGATACACAACAGGTTTTTTATCAAGCGCAGGTTCAAATTCTAGCGCATCCCCGGATATATCTATAATAGTCCTTGGAATCCCATCAAAATCTATTTCAATCAAATCCCCTTGATTAAATCCACTTATTCGATCATCTGCAATATAAATAATACTTTTTGTGCATCTTGCTATGTCAACATGATCAACGACACCAAAATAAATAGGCGCGTTTATAAATACTGGATCTGCAAAAACTGAATTCATATCCTGACCAGTGCTAGCTTGGAACTCTGCTAGAGTCTGGCTCCAATTATAAACACCTGGATAAGAACCTTCACTATTATAAAACAAATTTCTATCAGCTAAATAGTCAGCATCAGATTCTAAAGCACATGGCGGGCCTGAACCTCCTCTCATAAGCACATTTTCATATGCATCGTAATCTTCATAAGTAAAACGCAGGCAACCATACCTGGAAAATGCTATTGTATTTCCCAAAACATTAAAATCATGAACATTGTCATGTCCAAACACTACAGAATATGAACTACTTCCAATAATCATATTTCCATTTAACGAATTCTCAGAGGTATCCTCCGTAAATACATTTTGCGCTCCTCCTAATATTAAATTATCAATAATTAAAAGATTATGTGTAAAAATCTCTGTATTATTATCATTACCACTATAAACCTGTATGTTATCAGGATGCCCCCACATCATGTGATGGTGAATATAATTTCGCTCAACAATAATATTATCAGACATATAAGTTAACCTAATTCCATCATCATCATTATAAGCAATTTCATTTTCTCTTATTATACTATCCTTGACATTATCAAATAAGATTCCAAACCAATTTTGTGTAATAAAATTATTAAGAATATATATTTGTTCGGACGAAACAACTTCAATTCCAGTGGAGTGAGGAGAACCGAGTCTCATAACATTATTATGAATAACACAATTCCTAACTGTCACATCGTTTGAAGATGAAATAATTATCCCTCCGCTTACTACTCCTCCTCTAACCTCAATCCCATCAATTATAACATTGCTGACACCGCTGACAGTTATCACAGAACCAGTTCCCCCGGAAGCCTCAACATCATTTTCAAGATCAACCCCGGTTCCAGGCCAAAAATAGATATCTCCCCCTTGACTTACCCATTCACCTTCCCTATCAATCAAATCAAAATCATCCTGCACCCAATATTTATCATCAGAGCTAAAACTACTAGAACTCCCTAAATTCAACCTACCTAAACTTGAGGAAACAATACCAACCCTATCCTCTTCATTATTTTGATATATTTTAATCATAACCTCTCCCCCAGCAACATCAGGGAAAGAGCCATCAAGATTAACAGAATCAAGAATATCATTACCTTCTTTATTTTCAATAGTCCACCAGCCATCATTGGGTTCACGCGCAATTTCCTGTCTATTTCCATCAACATAAATATATTCAACATCTCCACTAAATGGTGCACTCCATATATTTCCTGAATATTGAGTCCATCCTGATACTTTTTCCATACCAGAGACAATCACTCTCTCTCCTGGAGCACCCACAAGGGTGAAGGGATTTTCGCTATTGCCGGAGGGCAGAGTAATACTTTCTCGGTATGTACCTGCTCTTACCAATACCATATTCCCTGCAGTTGCTTGCGATAGCGCTGCTGAAATTGTTTTAAAAGGAAGCTCCTCAGTACCTGGATTACTGTCATTAGCTTGAGGATGATTTTGATTCACATAGTAGTCAGCTTCAGTTATTGGAGGTGTATCTGGAGGTGTATCTGGAGGTGTATCTGGAGGTGTATCTGGAGGTGTATCAGAAGTTGTTGCACATACTTCATCAGAGCAATCTGATTTGCCAACATTATTGTATGCTCTAACACGATAATAGTAAGTTGTTACAGGATTTAAATTATCATCCGAGTAGACATCCATGCCTGCCGAGACAGAAGCGATCTCTACGAATGTTCCAGGAATACCGCCTACATCTAATGCCTTCTCAATGGTAAATCCATCCTCATTATCAGAATTATCAGACCAATTAACATCTATCTGAGTTGAAGATTTTGATATGGCCTGAGGATTGCTTGGTGGTGCAGGTGGAATTAATTCAATATCACCAAAACCACCATTGCTGCCACATTTCCATCCTATTGATAAAAGACTAAATAAAACAATTACTAATAATGAATATATCCTCTTTTTTTCAAGTCTTCTAAATATACTATCATCAATATATTGTTTTAATCCTAACATAATAGATCTCCCTTTAATATTTTTTTTATTAAAATAAGGGGGTTTGGAATTGATGATCCTATATTTTTATAGGAATGGAGGAACCGCAAGATTGCATATTCAAGCTCTTGGAATTTCCTAAAAGTCATCTTGAACTGAAACAATTTATATCTTTAATGTATCACTCTGTATATCAATTCAAGGCTATACCCCAAACCCTTACTTCATTGAGGAGTCGATCATTTACTCCTCTCCTTGAAGCTGATCTACTTT
Organism: Spirochaetota bacterium; assembly: GCA_034190085.1. Taxonomy (NCBI): domain Bacteria; kingdom Pseudomonadati; phylum Spirochaetota; species Spirochaetota bacterium. Next base: position 46,763 of record JAXHTS010000019.1, on the reverse strand, counting down.
ATAATAATATTCCAATTTCTAATTAACAATTATATAATTATAATATTATGTTTATTACTATTGAGATATTATAATATTGTAAATCTTATAAAGCTATTATAGTGGAAGGTAAAAGTCAATAAAAAAATTAATTTTTTTCTTAATTATTATAAAAAATGCTTACTCGATTTTAGAATAACTTTCATAAGAATATATCTTCTCCATGATATTATTTTAGATAGGCGATAATTAATGTAACTTACAAAAACTAATATCCTAATATAGATGAAAGTTAATTTTCTTGCATATGATGGAAAAATCCATTATCATTTATACCAATTAAACATAATTTAGTAAGCTGAAGAGGTTGATATTAATGTACAATATAATTAGATTTACAGCATCGAAAATGCCTTATGCTCATAGTTTTTTAAATTATAGAAGGTCTCCGGTATTGTTTCTCTTTTTTTTCCTGATTCCTATTATAACATTTTCATCCTGCCCTTTTGAGGCTGATAGGAATAACTTATGGGATCCAGGAAGCCCAAATTATATTGGGTATGACCTCGTCCTTACATCAGCTGATATTACTGTTATGCAGGATACAGAAGAAATCCTCATAAATGATGGTGTTTATGATTTTGGTAATTTGAGTGTTGGTGAATCCAGCCCAGCAGTTGCTTTTACAATCAGAAATGATGGTGAAGGGGATTTAAGTATTGAAAGTATAACATGGACTGAAGAGAATATTACTGAGTTTATTCTTAATATAGATTCTATATCTTATACGCTGACTCCTGGCAATGAGACCTCTTTTACTATTACATACAGCCCTGCTAGCGCTGGGGATAAGTCTGCAATACTTAGCATTGTGAATAATGATCCCGATGAGGGCGCTTATAATTTTTCGGTTACAGGTACAGGAACAGCTTCAAAGTCGTGGGGTTCACCAGAGATGATAAGTTCCGGAAGCTATGAAGCCCACGAACCGCAAGTTGATATGGATAATAACGGTAATGCCATAGCAATCTGGTGTGAGGATCAAGCTCCGAGGAGAGTATTTGCTAAACGATACGATGGCTCAAGCTGGAGTGGGAGCATTCGTCTTGATAATCAAAATTATAGCGCTTACAAACTTCAAATTACTATAAATTCAGATGGGAACGCAATAGCAGCTTGGTATCAAGAGGATAGCTCAGTCAATAGAGAACGAATATTCGTTAATCATTACCTCCATACAGGTGACAGTTGGCTTTCAATACCTAATGTTATAAGTGATAGCTCTGTTGAATCCTATGATTCTCAGGTCTCAATGAATAATAGCGGCTATGCTGTCGCTGTCTGGAGAGCTTCAGGTAATGTTTATGCTAATGACTACAGAGCTGGTTCATGGCAGCAAGTAGAAATTGGAGAGTTGATCTGTAATGGTACCTCTTCAGTATCAATGAAGGTGGCAATAGATGCTGACAGCAATGCTATCGCTGTTTGGAATGATGACCAAGGCGCTACTTCTCCCCTGTATTCCTGTAGATATATTGGATCAACCGGAGATTGGAACTCTGCAGTTGGGATAGGAGAGGGTTATAAATCATACAATGCCCAAATAGCGATGAATGATAATGGAATTGCTGTAGCGGTATGGGATTATGAAGATGAAACTAACTATAACGTGGGAGCTAAAATATATAATAGTAGCTGGTCTAATATGTATACTATAGATTCGGGATATGATCATACAGCAAATTTATATCCAAAGGTAGCAATAGATCAATCAGGGAATGCCATTGCTGTATGGAAGCAATATGACGGATCAACCTTTAGAATCTATACGAATCGCTATACATTTTCCAACAGTAGCTGGGGATCTGCTCAAATTATTGATACAGGCCAATTCTCTTCACCAGAGCAGGCGAGTGATCCGCATGTGGCAATGGATGGCGAGGGCAATGCAATTGCCGTTTGGTGCGAAGAGAAGCTTGCTGCAACAAATAGCATTTATGCCAGACGATATAATGTTTCCAGTGACCAATGGCAGGATGCGCAGGAGATAGATAATTTGGATGGAGGTGCAATGAGCCCAATAATTGCTATGGATTCAAACGGCAACGGAACTGTTTTATGGAGGCAATTCTATAATACAAGATATAACATATTTACTGTTAGATATGAATAGCAATTATTTTTACAATGAGGGGGAGATTCTCGCTTTTGGACTAGAATTTGTTATTGACCCACTGTTTAATGAGAGTGTGTAACCTTGGAGAGAACCAATACCCCTTTGTCTCTCTGAACCACTGAATAACCTACTGGATAATTATAGTAAATTATAGCTTATTGATTAAGTGTATCAGAACCTCATAACATATGTGAGTTCAATATTTCTTTCTTGGGAGAGGTATGATCTATTGCAGATATTGAGGTGAAAGGAACTGTTGCTATTTTCTGACATGCCCATACTTCTGTTGAAATCAGGCTTGGAAAAAAACAGAATATCAACCCAGTTTGCTAAATATACTATCCAAAATAAACCAGTCATAAACTTGGCACCCTTGGCAGCATCATCGTATTCCTTATAAACGGTATCAAACCTATCTCTTTCCTGTATATCAGATTCTGTATCTATTGGTCTAAGGTCATCATACTCCTTCTTTTTATCTTGATAATTACCGATTGTAGCAGCAGCAAACAATCCAGAAGCCACAAAGAGCCCGCCATAAACAAAGCCCTTAACTGTTCTGCCAGCATAAAACTGTCCCCAACCTGGAATAATACCCCTGAGATAATATCCACTTGATGTGATCCCCCCCTTTTCCTTCGGCCCTTCAGGTTCTTCCTGTTCTTCCAGCATAGGAGTTAGGGTATATTTGGCTTTTCTATTAATTCTTAATGAAATCTTTTGGGCAATTCTCGAAACTGATTGATCTAGAACATCCTCTGATGTAGCCTTTTGCGTGGCTGCAAACTCAGACACACCCTTTTCAACGTCAACAATACGCACAGTCATAATTATCGATTTTCCCATTGGACTCACTTCTCCAACCAAAATCTTTCTTGCAGACATTAATCTTCCCATTTGAACAGCACACTCCTGATCAGTGCATCCTGTTTGTTGTAATCCCTGTTCCTTAAGGATCATATCCATCTGTGCTCTCTCAACTATTGTAAATGTCCCTATGTTAATGAACTCACTCCTAAGCATATTTGATGCAGTCCTTGCCATTCGCTCAGAAACTCCATCAGCCTTTAGGTTCATAATTACAATTCTCATTCTATCATTTGAATAACTGGGTATTGAAATAAATAACTGAAATACAAATAGAAACGAAATGTAAAGTGATCCTTTATTCATTGCTGTGCATTCCTCCTCATAAGTAATTAAATTAGATATGAATACTATAATTGTTTTTACTGCTTTTATGAGTTAATTAAAATGAAGAATACTTAATAACTCACCAGTAGGGAGGGATAATACTCATCGCTATTAAAATATTATTACTATCATAAAAACTGAGTATATTCAACTATTAAATAATATATATTTTGAGAAAACATGACACAAGTCTTGAGAATGAGAGATGGGCAATACCCTTTGTAGATGAATGAGCGTAATCATTTAAATACATTAATCAGGAGGAGCAGTCAACAAAGCTGCTTGCAATTATTATAATTTTTAAAAATAAACAAAATTACAATTACAAAAACGTTTCTACTCACAAAGGGATCACCCTATTCATCGTCAATAAATCCTTTTGTCAAACAAAAGACCATCAAGCTTCATGATTTAGCGTACCGATTACTCGTACACCAGCTTAAGGTCTTGAATAACCTCTCTCCATAGCAAGGTAATCAAGATAAGGGGTAACAACATTCTCAACAGACAGATCAAATCTATTTTCGTCCCTGAGTTTAGATATCCTCACGGTCTTTATATATCCCCTACATCTATCGCAATAATCAACCCTATAGGGGCTCTTCTCGTCTGTTTCAAAATATCCTAACATAGTTATATCAACATTATCACATATTGCGCAGGAAATCCTTTTAAAGGGCCATTCATACTCACACAGAGAACAATGAAGATATCTCCTGCCTCCTGTTGATTCCATAATCTTGGACATATCCGGATAGTACCCACAAAATGGACAGCTTGGCATTATCCAATCATTACCCCTGATTAGATCACTATTCTTTTCTACTATGCATATAAATAGCGGCTTTAACCAATTGATAAGAATAAATATTAATTCTTCGCATCCAATCCCTTTTACCATTGCAATAGCAGCAAGTTTATCAAAATCCTTTAATAAAATAAACCTAACATATTCCTCGTACTGGTGATCACTGAATAAATTAAGATCCAATGATTGGTCGAATTTCAAAAAATGATATTCCTTTATTACCTTTATAATTGAATATAAACTATCTCTTAATCCTATCTTTATTGTATTCGGAAGGGAAATCCCTTCTATATCAATAAGCGGCAATCCTTTAAAATTTATAAAATTTGGATAATAATCAATCTCCTTATAGTAAAGATATATTTCAAACTGGTGATCATATATTGATTTATAAAAATTGATATAACTCGACGACAAGAGACCCTCATCAATTATTCTACATTCTATCGCCTCTAAATAACTCCTGTGTCTTCTCATCTGCAATATCCATAAATCATAAAAAATGATGTTTCGAGCAATGATTTTGAGGAGAAAAGGTTTTAACTTTAAATTGACCATGTATTAAGGATTTCAATGGCATAGTGATCTCTTTTATACATGTACTTAAGTCTCTAGGTTTAACCTCTTTTAGATAGTATGATTATTTTCAAGAAAAATATATAATACAGATTCCCTTATCATATGCATAATACTGCATTTATCTTATATCAATGACACTTGAACACAAAAATTTTATTGACTAAATTCAGTATATCATTGTAATGCAATTATACTGAGTCAGGGGAGGTTCTGTATACTTTCATCGTTATAATAAACATATAGAGGAGATAATCTATGGTTGATATGAATAAAGCTATTGAAAAGATATTAACATGTAATAATGGCGTTGCCTTTACTGGTTCTGGTATCTCTGCGGAAAGTGGCATATCAACTTATCGAGATGCTGGGGGGATTTGGGACAGATATAAAGAGGGGTCATCTGGTGGGATGCTGGCAGTATTATCCAACCATCCTGAAGAGGCCCCCGAAATTTTGGGTGGATTCTTCGAAAAATTGCTCAAGGCCAAACCTAATCCTGGACATTTAGCCTTATCAGACATAGAGGGGATGGGATATATTCAAAGCATAATTACACAAAATGTTGACAATCTCCATAGAGAAGCCGGCAGTTCAGTAGTCTATGAGCTACATGGAAACATCTTTCGACAGCGCTGTATGCAATGTGGCAAGAAAAACTTTCAAAAAAGGGATGAACTTTCAAAATCCATGGGAGACATTATTCAGAAACTAAAAGAACATGGTCTTCAGGAGATGGGTAAATTTTTCCCTCGATGCGACTGCGGGGGAAACATGAGACCTGATATTGTAAGTTTTGGCGAAGAGGTGCAAGATCTGATTGAGGCAACTAAAGCATCAACATCCTGTGATTTTATGTTAATTGTAGGTACATCAGGTGTAGTGTATCCAGCAGCATCCCTTCCCATGAGGGCTAAGAACAACGGTGCTTTTGTGATAGAGGTGAACCCAAAAGAGAGCGAACTAACATCCCTATGCGACATATTCATAAAGGGGTCAGCAGGAGAGATGCTGCCAAAGCTGGTATCCGCTATAAAAGAAAATAGAGTAACAAATTGAACACATTAAAATGATACAAAATCTATAAAAGTGGATAATAAATTTCTATCCCCGAGGTTCCTGCAAATTGCCAATTCACATCATATCAATGCTGATGGGATACAATCACAATTGTTCATCGATGATCAGGAAAAGCAAAAATCCCATCAGTTATTATTACAGCGTCCCTTTATTTTTCACTAATTATGATCACAAAATGTGATAAATAGTCTGGTTTACTCCTCTATATTAGCTGTAAAATATGGCTATTACTAACTGCATTAATCTCTTAAATTTAGTTATTGTCTAGGTAATGATTATTATGGATAAAGAACAAGCTTCATCAACAAGTGATGATTATATTTTTCGATATAAAATATCTAATGATAAAAAGGCTCATCATCAAGGCTCCCTAAGGAAGGATTTGCTAAGAAGGAGTATAGAAAATATCCTTGATATGGTAATCCTTTGTAGTAGGGGTAAAGATGTTACAATTGATGGATTTAGATTATTAAACAACAAACACCAACAACATAATCTATTTTGTGATGAAGATTCAAGAGCAGAGGATAAAAAAGATGACGGGACTGTGCAAAACACAAACGATATACCCAAGAATAATATATCCTTCACTGATGAAGAATCTATACACTACAGTTATCAACTACCAGAGAACGCAGCATTATATGAGCCAACTATAGAATTCATTAAGAAGCAGCTTGAAAATATATTAGAACACATCGAGCTTGAATCAGAAGGCAATGTGGTCAATATTGACGGTTTTAGGCTAAAAAAATTATCACATTGGCTTGAAGAATCATCCTGTGATCCCGCTGATATGATTGGATATTTGGCAACCAGGTGTAACTGCAACTGCGTGTTCTGCTATAATAAGGGGAAGCCCCCGGCCCTTGCGCTCAACAGTCCTTCTCGAGCATCAGAGGAGGAACATAGAGAGATCAGGACTCGATTGAAGTATTATTCTCCTAAACAAAAAACAAATTTATTTCCCACACTAGGATTATGCTTTGAGCCATTCATTCATCCTCATTTTAGGGAGGTTTTGGGAAATCTTCGCAAAAGCACAAATAATCTAATTAGGATCTGCACAAATGGTTCAACCTTAACAGATGAAATGATCGCATTCCTCATCCAGATGAAACCCCTGCATCTGGATATAGCTCTTCATAGCTCAAATCCTAGGAGAAGAAAAATGTTGATGCAGGATAATACATCCGAAATAGCCATTGAATCCCTACCATTCCTAAAGAAGGCTGGTATCGTTTATGATATTGTTATCGTTCCCTGGCCAATGGAATCCATTGATGAAATGATTGATGACATGATTAAAACCATAGACTATTCTGCAAAGCATGATGTTCACCTTGTTCAGATAAGCCTGCCAGGATTTTCACAATACTTTTCAGAGAAGGCTCCCTTTGACCATCATCAAATATGGGAACTGATAACACAAAAGGTAAGGGAGATACGAAACACCTTCGATGTACCCATTGTAACAAGACCTACAATGTATGAAGAGGGACTCTATTATAGTAAAACAAACATACCTGAAATAATTGGAATTGTAAAGGGTTCTCCCTCATTCAACAGCGGATTGGAAAGGGGTGATATAATAAATAAAATTGGCAGCAATGCGATACATAATAGACCTCAGGCTCGAGAACTTCTTTCGATTTTACAAAGGGGAAACATTGCTTCTATCCCCTTTGAAATCACTAGAGATGGACAGAAATTAGAGATACCAATTGATTTGAAGAATTTTTCATACCCTTTTTCAAAATATGTTGACACACACCTTGGTATAGTATTTATGGGTACTGGGTTCAGAAAAGGTTATTTGGAATCAATAAGTAGAATTATTGGACTTAGAGGAGCGAAGAATATATTAATACTCTCCTCTACCCTCGTCAAACCTTTACTTGAACAAAACATCAGGGAATCACCCTTTTTTAAAGGGGTTGACCTGAATATTGAGATTGGAATTCCAAATAACAACTTATTTGGAGGCAACATCTGCCTTGGTGATCTACTTGTTGTGCAAGACTATATAGATTATATTAAAGAATATTGTAATTCACACAACAGATCGCCTGATTTAATCATTATTCCATCCTCACCCTTTAATCTAAGCGGTTGGGGAAGAGACCTTACTGGTAGGGTTTACTTAGATATCGAAAGAAGAACTGGCATTCCAGTTGAGATTGTGGAATGTTACACCATATATGATTAAAATAATTTTTTATGGGAGGTGCTATGTCACAGGATAAAAAAATTAAGGTTTTAGTTGCAAAACCTGGCCTCGATGGTCATGACAGGGGTGCAAAGGTAATTGCTTATGGTCTTAGGAATCAGGGGATGGAGGTAATATATACGGGACGACGACAATCAGCAGAAAAGATTGTTAATGCAGCTATTCAGGAGGATGTTGATGTTATTGGTTTAAGTATCTTATCAGGCGCACATATGACATTTTTTCCTAAAGTGATAAAACTACTGAAAGAAAAAAATGCTGGTAATATACTAGTTATCGGTGGCGGAATCATCCCTGATGAAGACATCCCTGCCTTAAAGGAGAAGGGAATATCTGAAGTCTTTGGGCCTGGCACACTGATTAAAGAAATTGCAGAATACATAGAGCAACATACCCAATAGTAAAGGCTATTGGAGACAATTCAAGTAACTTCGAAATAAACAATTTCCCGCCAAAGGCGGGAAAAATTATAATTCTTCAATTCAACCATTCGCACTTTCGTATCATTAACAAAATAAATATAGTGGTATGTATTATAACTAGGGCTAATGGATAGGACTATGCGATCATCCGTCCAATCGCTCAAAAATCTAATATCTTCAAGCTCTATTTTGTCGTATGACAGCGAATTCCACAATAAGGCTCAGGAAGGTGGCATACATTACATCTGTTTGTATTTCCAGCATGTCCACCTGGTATTGTTTTCCCATGAAGATTTACCCAATTACCTCGATGGTTCAATGGCTTTTTATTCTTATGACATCTGATACAAAAAACCTCATTATGACAATTGGAACAGGACTCCCGCTTAGCCAAAGCCCTTATACCATGTCCTCGGATTTTCCAAAAGCCTGTATGATCCTGTGGACGACTAAATTGATGACATTTTCTACAGGCATCATCAGTATGACATACGCCACAGTCATATGCATGATCACTTTTCATAATTGTCTTAACCCTGAGTCCATGCCGCTTCTTCCATTTCCCAGCAAGCTTGTGATATGAAGGGAAGAATCTGTCCTGTCCATGGCAATCCTTGCACGATAATTCCAATTCATTCTCTTCATGACACTTAAGGCATTCATCCACACCCATAATCTTTGGCTCCTCCTCTGCGAGATCCCCATGGCATTCCTTACACTCTACGTCTGAGTGGGATCCATGAGGAAATCGGGCGTTAAGATATAGCGGACGTGTTGGAAGACCTGATAGATCAACGCCCTCTGTATCATCATGACAGTCGGTACAGACCTCTTTATCTGGAAAACCGGGTTTATCCTCTTCCTGGGCAGTCTTATGACAACCAATACATTCAATATCCTCTAAGTGGGCATCATGAGGGAAGTCAGTTCCGCTACCACCATAAGAGGAAATCGAAAAAAACAATATGATAGATAAGAGCGTTGGAATTCCAATAATAAGTGCTATATGACCTGATCTTGACATCTATCCCCTCCTAAATTTCGTGTCCAAGGATTGCAGTAAATCTATGCTCGTATATATCGTAACTCTCTAATTCATAACTCGCATCAAAGTATAATCCGTCTACAATATAATAACGAGCCTTTGAATAAACAGTATAAACATCAGTCTTCTCATCCAAATTTGAAAAATAATCATATTTATAAAGTGAATAGTAGGAACCGACTAAAAAATCTAAAGAACGAGGTTTTGTATATCCAACTTCCAGACTGCAACTAATAATTGTATCCTGATCATTGTTATCCATAACCTTCCAGAAATCAGCCTGTGTTGAGAGATGCATACCCTTTATAGGCAGATTATCAATTATTACAGCTAAATATTCGTGATTGTATGAATGATTAAAGTCAGTCTCATCCTCATCATAATCGAGCAATCTAATCTCCGTACCACAGGAGATGAAAATATTATCCTTATATATCCCCTTCATTATATCTATTGTAGCATTATGATAGGGTTTAATCTCCCCTATTAAACCTGAAAAAGGTGAAATTGTTGTTGGAATATTATCGCTTAATTTACTGAACTGATAGAAGTAAGAAGCATCTATCTCAAGGTCCATCTTATCGAATAAAAAAGAAAACCTTGAATTAACATATTTGGGGCAGTTGTCAAGCATCACAAAGGTTGCATAACCATAGCCATTGTCAAATAATGATCTTCTCAATGCAACAGCGGACTGATGATATTCGCTTTCTCCACTCTCACTATATGTTCCAATTATGTCAATATCCGGGGTTTCTTTTATATACTGATGTTCGAGTGTTAATTTTGTCGATTTATTTAAGACAATATGAGCACCACCCCCGGCCTCAGAAGCGTCCCAATATTCTGCTTCTTGATATAATCTAACAGGAATTCCACCATAGACAAAGGGATTGATCTCTATATCAGATATACTAAGATTCAGTAATAGATTCATCCCGTCAATATGTGTTGTCAGTTCATGAGATACATACTGTCTCCCAAATCTGGCATAATTCAGATGTCCCAATCTGTATATCTCAGCTTGACAAAGATATAGGTAACCATGATTAGAGCAGCTCCATGTATCGTGAATAGATCTAGTTCTATCAATTGTACTATCATCAATATCATCAATATCTTCAACCATATCTCCTGAGAATGCAAATCGTAAATGGCCCCATTTTTTTTCAACAATATTTAAATCAGCTGTCTGGTGTAGTTTATGATCCTCACCCTCATCATCTGAAAGATATTTGGAATCATAACGGACCTGGGTGTGACTCGACAGTGAGATCAGGCTATCTGCTAAGCATCTCTTCACTGTATAAGACGAAAATGTCCAATAAAACAGGAATCCTATTAATAATACTAAAGCAAATGAATGTTTTTTACTCATATTTATTTTCCTAATAGCGGATTATTCCAATTGTTGATTTATAGGTGGCTATTACAGTAGGTATATAAAACACTGAAAATATTGAATTAAAGGTATTTACTTTATCCCCCTACCCTACTGAAATATGCTCATTGAAAAATAACATAACAAATTTTCATCATCTTGTAATCTGTTTGAAGCATCGTTCAATATTTACAAAATGTATTCAAAAGAATATTTCCGAGTAATTATGTCATGAATCGTTTATTATGAAAGAGTAGTCAAGATTTTTTTTAATTATGATACTTTATTAAAATTAATCCTATCCAATTTAATTATAATTTACCACAATTTACCTTATCGACTCATTAATTCTTTTATTAGAATTTCAAGTATATGAATAGTTATACAGATATTAAATACTTTTACGGCAAATACAGAGTATGCTTAATCCTAAGGGAAGGTTGAAGTGTTTTAACAACTTACCCTCAAATGCATAGATCTCTCTCAGTATTTCATTCAGTATTGGTGGTGCAGTGTTGGCAAAATCTGACGTTAGCTCTCTCTTATTATTTAACCTTCGAAAAAACCGCTTTAAATATCTAAATACTAATCCTATGGGAAAGAAAAAAAAGTTGTTATATGAGATCTTCAAAATCTCAAATCCGCTCTCTTCAACTAATTTCCTTAATTCGCCTAAGGTATAACGCCTTATATGATGGGCTAATTCGTCATGCTCTCCCCATAGAAACTGGAAAGCCGGAACTGCTACCAAAAGGATACCTTTGTTATTACAGATCCGGTAAACCTCTTTTAACGCGCCTAGATCATCTTCTAAATGCTCAACCACATCAAGTATAGTAATTATATCAAATGAATTTGATTGGAATGGCAGATTTGACATATCACCCTGGCATAGGGGATTTCCAATCTGTTGGCAATAGCGTATTGCATCCATGGATAGATCCATCCCAATAACACTGCCGAATTTGGCAAGATTCTTCATGTTCATTCCTGTACCGCAACCTATATCCAAGATTTTAGAGTCCTTGGGATGATGAAAAAAAGATTCAATCAGAGTAATAAAAATCCTCTGACGAGCCAAAAACCACCAATGTCTACTCTCAATGCTATTAAACTCATCATACAGTGTCTGCTCCAACTTGTGCCACTCCTCTTAAATGTATTGTAAGCCCATAATTAACCGTTAACCTTTATGCATTAATGATCAGAAAGGCAAAACATTGTGAAAATATATCCTAATGGAAAAATTTCTTCTTAAAAATCAACTTAAGCATCCTAAGTGCAGTTTTGGATAGATTCCAATAATTAGCAGAGTGCTTGGATTCCCCTCCTATCCTGGGGAAATAGGAGATGGGAACCTCGATTACCCTCTTTCTCGATCTTATAGCCTCAATCATCATCTCAGGTGAGAATTCTGGCCCAGTGCCTGTAAGATAATCCCTAAATTTATAATAGGAATCCCGCCATACTCCACGATATGTACATCCAACATCAGTAAACCTGGGTCGCTGTCCCCACCAGAGCAATTCGAGTATCTTTGCAACAAATATATTTGCCCATTGCTGAATCCCAGACATATTGGCTCCCTGCTCTATCATCTCACAGGTTGTGCGGGTGCCCAGAACCATATCAGCATCCTTTAAATACTCAAGAATTTTATACAAATCTTTTGATCTGAATGAATAATCAGCCTCCATTACTATCAATATATCGCCTATGGCATTATCCAGGCCGTATTTAATGGTATCCCCATACCCTTTCAAATTCACAGTTTCTACACGAGCGCCCAATTCTAATGCAATCCTTGCTGTATTATCGGATGAGCTATTATCAACAACAAATAATTCATCAACATGTTCAATAAAATCATTTATTACATAACCAATTGATTCCTCTTCATTGAATGCTGGAACAACCATACTAACCTTGTATTTATCAAAATTTCGTGACCTTACCTCATAATTAGCAGCGTTGTAGTCCTCTATGGAGTTGATATTAAAATATTCTCCCTTGAGAAAGAAGGGGAAAACATGAAAATTTGCCATTGCAAGGGAGTTTATAATATCAGTCAATTCCACTTGTCCGGACTTTGGCGATGGAGAAGCCTTATCTATAGCCTCAAATATACTCGAGTTGAAGATGTATGTGCCGCAACCAAGAAGATTATTTTTTATAACCTCTGGTTTTTCCTCAAGATTAGATATTCTACCATCCTCCAAATAAACAGAATAATTCCTCTTTATATTCAAAGGATTACGTGTAACGTTAACGCCACAGATTGCTGAAAAATCTCTATTAGGTAGATTCTTAATCTCAGCATGATTAGAATCAATATAGAGTTCATCCGCAAGAATAGTAATAAAGGGCTCGTGAATATAATCCTTTGCAAGAAAAATTCCCCGAGCAAGGCCTATTGATGGATCTTCACAATGGATGTAACTAACATTAACTCCATATTTGGAACCATCACCCAAAAATCCGGTTATCTGACTACGCAGATGTCCGACTATTATATAAATATCCTTAATGTTTAATTGATCTCGTAATATTTCAATATTGTGAAGGATTAGCGGCTTGCCGGCAACCTCAAGCATTGCTTTTGGAATAAATGTGGTCAGGGGATAGGCCCTTATCCCTTTCCCACCAGCTGGTATAAGCGCTGTCTTGATCATTTTATTTACGCTCTTAATATCAATAATTATTATAAGTGGATAACCGACTAGATCGTTTTACAGCAAATAATGATGATTTATATAAAAATAAGTGACCGTGTTGCTAAGAAACCAGAATTAGACTTTTTATTACGGTGAAGCTCTATACATCATCATACAACATTCAACTAACAATTGATATGAGATGAGAATATTATTTTGAAAGGCATCAATGGTCAACAATAAATCGTTCATTACTTATGTTTATTATCTATTTTTAATAATCTTCAATACGTCCTCTCTCAATTGTTTCATCTTGTCATCCAATCTTGAATCGCGTTTCTCCCTTCTTAATATGACATAGGGATAAAAATATCTCTCAATCCGATAGTTACCCTCATCAATTAGTTCAATAATTTTTTTGTAATATTCTTCTTTAGTCATTTCAATAGTGGCATGCCTGCGATTTAACTTTAACATTATATACTTTGCATCATTGATTCTATTAGGATAAATCGATATGTTAGCAGATCTTGGAAGATGTGGAAATATGTTAGCCTGCGCTGAGATGACTTCTTCTGTATTAAAATTTGCAAATATAAAATGAGCCCTAATATCAGCAGGAGTGGGGATTAACCATCCAGGAGTCCTAAAACTTGAGAGACTAATTATGACAAGAAGCAAGAGCAGCCTCTTTCTCCATTTTATATCAACCTTTTTCAGCACAAATATGGATGAAATGACAAAGAATGGAATTGCAGGTAATGCATGATAAAATTTTAAATTGAATTGAGGTGGAAAATTAGTGAATAGATGAATTAGTAGAGATGGAAATCCAAATATTGATAGTTTAAGATGCAGAAGGGGAAGAAAGCCAAATGATAGGATGAATCGAAGGAGTGATACCCTGAATATCATTCTGCACATCTCTAGAGGATGTGAAATAACATAGAGGATGATCTCTGTGTAATTGCTGCCAAGGTGTCCATATCTATCAATCAGAAAGATATTTGCGAATTCTTCAGGCCGAAGATATGGAAGAGCAAACTTCAATGTAAAAAATCCCCAAATTAAAGAAAGCATTATATTTAGTAATGCAATCCTTCTATTCCCATTAAATACGAAAAAAAATGCTTCTAACATAATACAATGGAAAAATGCGTCTTCTTTTATGCTGAGTGTTAAGAGAATAAATATAGTATGGAGAAGAAATCTTTGTTTAAAGGCTGTATAAAAGGCAAAAAATAGAAATAGTGGATAAAGTATTTCAATGTGAAAATTATATTCAAAACCTCTCCATAAAAAGAGATTAAAGATATAAAAGATCCCAATATATATTCTATCCTCCCTGTCAAATCCGTTTTCCTTTGCAATAGCTGTAATGGGTATCAAGGCGAGGGATGTGAAGATTCCCTGAAGGATTAAAAGGATTATTGGAGAATCATAGATTAGGTAGAAGGGAACAATAAATGTGAGTATAGGCCAGAAGTGAATTCCAAAAAAATTCTTCAATGAGCTCCACCATGGGGAATACATGAACTGCCCCTTCAGTGTGTAATGGATAGGATAATCAAACAAAGAAAGGTCACAGGCATAGGTGTGATAACTATAATGCTGTAATAGTTTAAAAATTATGAGAAATAATGTAACAGCAATGAATAGATTCCTAAAGGAGGCATTTAGTAGATAGGATCTAATATTAATTAGAAACTTGACTGATATTGACGATGATAAATCATCCCTTGATAAAAGATATCTCAAGGCAATGGAGGAGAGTAAGATAATTATTGGATTAAGCAATGACCTGGCGCTTACATATATCCCCAATAGGCTTCCCTTATATCCCCCGGTAATAATAATTGCCATAATAATAAGGATGTATGTGAAAGAAATGATATCCAACAGCTTTACTAATACTGTTTTTAGTTTCGATCTAATTAACACTTTTTACTCCAGTCTTAACATTCTAAATCCGCATAGATTTTCGCCTGGATCCAGATCCTTAATTACTGCGAATTTTGCGCCCTTATCCCTATATTTAATAAGCTCTTCGAGTAATAGACTTTCTGATTTTATACTTGTAAAGTCAACTGACCATCCTTTTCTATTAATAAAAAATAGATAGGTGGAGCTTCCAGCATCATCTACAACAAAAAGATCGCTTTCTTTGCTATTTTGCTCTATCTCAGGAAGGATCCTTTTTAATAGTATTAAATCCTTATCCAATCTGAATGTATGAAAAAAGCTTACAAATATAATCACAGATATAACCGATAGTATTACTCTATAACCTATAGGATATCGAATATTTATAAGTTGTAAGCTATAACCTATACCTATAGTGAATATGGGAAAGATGGCTGCTAGGTAATAATAATGTAGAATGTAGTACTCTCCTATGATTGATGGCAAGAGTAACAGGGTAAGAATACCAACAAAAAGAAGTTGCGAGACCGGCTTCAAGAAAAATTCTAATTTCTTATTTACTGATGAATAACTAGCTCGAAAGTATTTATATATTCCAATAATTGCAAAGGGAAAAAGTACATATTCAGTATAATACTTCATAATAGTATTCAACAATCCCATCCACATAAAGGGATTAAGATATAGTAATAGGTTATCCCTATAATTATACACACCTAAATTAAAGTATACTATACCGTATCTATTATTCAAATATGGCACATATTGATAATACCATATATAGAAGGGAATTAATATTAAGAATCCTAGAAGACCTATCAACAATCGTATTCTGATTGGATCTCCCTTGAAAAATAGAAACCTGCTTAGTATTGGAAGTCCAAAGAAGATAAAATATGGACGAATTAGAGTTCCTAGGGTTAAACAGAACCAGCATACAATATAATATCTAAGACTTTTATCATTTATATAAAGATAATAGTAGTAAAAACCTAGCAGTGAAAAGAACAAGGCAAGGGTCTCCGGCATAAACCTTGAACTGAATCGAAAGAGATAGGGGGATAAAAGACCAGAAATTATGACAAAAAATATATTTAGACTAGTTCTATCTACATAAGAATTATTCTCATGATAACCGACAATCTTTGATAACAATAATAATGATAGAATTGCAAAAACAAATGAGAGCGATTTCCCAAAACCAACCCATGTAGAGCCTAAAAGTTGGTATATTATGCTCACTAAATAATTATAAAAGGGGAATTCCATCCCAGCTATACCCGTTTTATCACCCCTTACATCGATTCTAGGATGGAAAAAATATAACGATTCGTTTACATAATTCCTTGATACTGACGCTGTTGTTGTCTGACGCCAGCGATGACCGCCGGATAGTGGTAAAATGAAATGAGGTATATGCAATAAAAAATATACAATTATTAAACATTTTACAAAATTATCCTTCACAATAATATTAATTGAGTTAATCATATCAACCAAAATCCTATTTTTCTAGAATTTACATATAAATGCAATGAAATCTCAGTTCAAAGAAAGATTAGAATCAACAATTACATAGGAATTGATTTTCTTCAATCATTTTGATTAGGATTATCTTAAAATTATACATTCTCAATAAGAGGAAAGGGCTTCAGTTTTTTTACTTGACAAAGACTAATTCCAAACCAGAAATTTTAATAATAATGGATAGACATATGATCAATAAATATGATATAATACTATCCAACACAACCGATTCATCAAAAAATACTATGCTATTTGCAATCAGCCCCACCCCTCAAAGTGAGGAGAAATAATATCCCCCAATCCCTATATTGGAGGAATGAAGCGCCATTATGGGGATTCCGGATTAAGACTCAGGCCAGCCTGATCAAATACTGACTGCATGGTTTAGGTGATAATGAATCCGAATTAACGATCCTTTAATAGCAAAATGATAGTGATAATACATGTAATGGGGATTGTATTATGAAAGAGCTGCCTAATATCGAAGACGAGGCGATGCTTAATGATATAGCAGCTAGGCTTGCCTCCTATAAATCCCAGAGGAGCAATCTTATAGCTATTCTGCAGATGATCCAGGAGAAATACTCATACCTATCGCCAAAGTCCATTGAGATGGTGGCAAAGCATATAGGAATTTCGACCTGTGAGGTCTATGGTGTAGCCACGTTCTATAATCAATTTCGCTTTAATCCCCCGGGCAGACATCAGATCAAGGTCTGCCTCGGAACAGCTTGTCATGTGCGGGGCGGGGATATTATACTGGAAAATTTCGAGAGGAAGCTTGAAATCCAGGCAGGCGAGACCACACCTGATAGAGAATTCAGTGTTGAGAAGGTAGCCTGCGTGGGATGCTGCGCCCTAGCTCCAGTGGCTGTAGTTGACGAGAAGGTTCAGGGCAACATCTCTCCAAGCAAGGTGGAGGGGATTATCCTAGGATATGAGATTGAGAGGGAACGGGAGGAGAGAGAAAGGAAGAAGAGAGAAGGTGAGCAAAGTGACCCAGATTGATAAGGGAAATGCAGAGAGTAATTTCGCTTCAATAAAAACTCTAGCAGTAAAGCGCTTAAATGATATAGAGAGTAAAGACATTCCTCGCATCTATATAGGCACCGCCACATGCGGAAGGGCATCGGGTTCATTGGAGACAAAAACAGCCTTTGAAGAGACGCTAAAGGAGAGGGGGATCAACGCCCTCATCATCCCAGTGGGATGCATAGGGCACTGCTATGCTGAGCCGCTTGTTATTATTCATAACCCTGGATTTCCACCCATATGCTATTATGAGGTTACCCCAGGAAAAGCCAAGCTTCTGGTAAAGTCCTTTTTGGAGAAGGGTGATCCGCTCTTTGAGTATGTCCTCGGCGCAATGGAAGAAGATGAAATGATACCATCGGTTATGGATTCACCCCGCTTTAATATGGAAAAGAGGATTGTGATGCAGGATTGCGGCATCATCAATCCTGAGGATATCTATGATTATATATCAAGGGAAGGCTACTCCTCCCTTGAAAAGGCCCTATCAATGAGACCAGAGGAGATAATCGATGAGGTAAAGGTATCAGGCCTTAGGGGAAGGGGTGGTGCAGGCTTCCCTGCGGGTCGAAAGTGGGAATTGGCCAAAAATGCAAAGGGAGATAAAAGGGTGGTAATCTGTAATGCTGACGAGGGTGATCCCGGGGCATATATGGATAGAACGATCCTGGAAAGCAATCCCCATCAGGTACTTGAAGGCATCGCAATCTGCGCCTATGCCATTGAGGCAGAAGAGGCATTTGTCTATGTCAGAACAGAATATCCCCTGGCTGTGGAGATGATTAAAAGAGCGATCAGTCAAGCGGAGGAGATTAATCTATTGGGAAGGCAAATCCTTGGCACAGGATTTAGTCTGGATATTTCAGTCTTTCAGGGCTCAGGAGCCTTTGTATGTGGAGAAGAGACAGCCCTTATCCAATCAATTGAAGGGAAAAGGGGGATGCCTCATCATCGCCCACCCTACCCTGTCACAAGAGGGCTATGGGGCCTGCCTACGGTTATAAACAATGTTAAAACTCTCGCCACTATACCACACATCTTGAAGAACGGCGGGAAATGGCACAGTAGGATTGGCACTGATAATAGTTCAGGTACAGCGATATTCTCCATTGTTGGGAATGTTACACATCCGGGTCTGGTTGAAATCCCTATGGGGGTCACTATCAGGTCACTTATATTCGACACATGCGGCGGCATCCCGGGGAAAAAGGGCTTTAAGGCTGTGCAGATCGGCGGGCCCTCGGGGGGGTGTCTGCCAGAGGGTTTCCTCGATACACCTATCGATTTTGATTCCCTGACAGAAGCTGGCGCTATGATGGGATCCGGCGGCATGGTTGTAATGGATGAGGATTCATGCGTGGTAGATATTTCCAAGTACTTTCTCGAGTTTACCCAGAATGAGTCATGCGGGAAATGCACCTTCTGCAGAATAGGCACAAAACATCTCCTGAATATTTTAGAACGCCTAACTAAGGGCGAGGGCAAGGATGGAGATATTGAATTATTAGAGTCTCTTAGCATGGATATAAAGAAGGGCTCTATCTGTGGCTTAGGTAAAACTGCTCCCAATCCTGTATTGACATCCCTAAAATACTTTTTTGATGAATATGAGGCTCATCTAAAGGAGAAGCGATGCCCGGCATTAAAATGCAGAGCATTGATAGCATTCTATATAGATTTAGACAAATGCGCAAGAGGCTGTGATGCATGCGTCGGAAGCTGTCCGGTTGAGGCAATATTTACGACTAAAAGCAGAAAGAAGGCTATTGATCAAACCCTCTGCGTCAAATGCGGGGAATGCGTAACCGCTTGCCCTGATGAATATAATGCTGTTAAGAAGGTCTCTCCACCAGAACTCGCTCCAATAATAGAGAGACCAGAGGAAGCGACAAAAGGGAACGAATAATGATCAAGCTTCAAGTTGACAACATGGAGATAGAGGCGGATGAGGGCTCAAGCCTCTTATGGACATGTCTGGATAATGGGATATATATCCCCAACCTCTGCAACCTAAAGGAGATGGATAATCCCCCAGCCTCATGCAGATTGTGCTTTGTTGAGGTTGAAGGCGAGAGAGAGCCTGTGACATCTTGTTCTATCAGGGTAAAAGATGGCATGATAGTTAAAACAGACACACCACAGGTAAGGCGACTGCAGAGAACAGCATTCGAACTACTCCTCTCTTCACACAATATCGAATGCAGGGTATGCCCAGCCAATAAGAGATGCGAATTACAGAGGATAGCAAAATTTCTGCATGTTCCACTTAAACAGAAGAGGATTGAGTTACTGGATAGAAAGATCAAACCAGAAGCAGACCACCCCTTCCTGGAATACCACCCTCACAAATGCGTCTTATGCGGCAAATGCATCTATATATGCACAAAATTGCATAAACATCCCTATTTAACCTTTGCAAAACGTGGCCTTGATATGTTAATAAGCTTTTACGGTGAAACTGATCCAGATAGCATCCCATGCGGAAAATGTTACAAATGCGTTGATATCTGTCCTGTGGCCGCACTTACCAAGAGAAGCGATATATAATCAAACATTCATCGTCACATTTCTAACTTGTATCCCATTTTTTTAAATCCTTTTCATTATAAACCCAACAGTAATAATTTTACTGATATAAATGCTATTGAAGCTATGCATACACCGAAGAAAATGATATTATGATTTTTGTATATATTTGTTACATTGTGAATCCTAAATATGAATAAATGCTTGACAACTGCCAATAATTCAGTAATAAAAAGATCAGACAACATAAGTAAATACTATTATTTTTCAATTCAAATAAGTGAGGGGATATATCCCTCTATTTTTTTCTTTTAAGTCATCATCAAACCTGCATTCAAGATGTATCCACATTATTCAGGTTTAATTCACTTGGAAGATGAATATTGAATTTCATTAAATTTATATTCATTTTTTTTGTTTGACATGAATAGAGCAATATATAATTGTGATCCATTATATTTTGAGCCGCTAGCTCAGTCGGTAGAGCAACTGCCTTTTAAGCAGTGGGTCCGGAGTTCGATTCTCCGGCGGCTCAATTAATATAGGATTCAATTTTATTTTACAGTTTTCTTTGTTAGCAACTAAGTTGCCGAACCTGTTTATTCAGGAGAATGTCCCCGTCGTCTAGGGGTCTAGGACACCGGGTTTTCATCCCGGCAACAGGGGTTCAAATCCCCTCGGGGATGCATCAGGGGGATAAAAGTTTGAAATTTTCTAAATGCATTATCAGGGTTTCAAATATTTTATCCCCCTAATATCATCGTTTCTTGAAGATAATCAAGTAACTAGGTGAGATATAGAATATCCCTTAACAATACTACAACTAGCCAGCATTTAATTTTACATACTCTTTTACTTGTGCTGTCTGTACATTATTACCCAATTTTTTTATAAATTAATACTTTACGAATCAAAAAATATTTGTATGAGCGTTTTCCTATAACAATACTTGCCAGAATGTTCCGTTTTAAAATCCCCATATACCTCTTTTACGATCTTAGACTTCTCTAAAGCTATTAGCTTAAGCCCCAGTAAATACCAGATTATCCTTAGCTACCCTAGCCTCTAATGCCTTGATTCTCTTCTTAAATGTCTCCAGATCATGCCTTTGCCAAATACTCCTCACCCCCCCTGGAGAAACGAATAAACCTTCTTTCCTTAACTCGTTTGAAACTCGCAATTGTCCATAAGCTGGTCGATCAAAGGTCATCTTTAAAACTGCCTCTTCTATTACTGGGTTAATCCTATTTTTGATATTAGGTTTCTTTCTGCTAATCTCTTTTAGAGCCTCTTCACCACCTTCCTCATAAAGTTTTTTAAATCTGTAGAAGCTATCTCTTGAATATCCAAAAACCTTGCATGCTTGTGATACGTTTCCTAATTCTCTAGCAAGTTTTATCATGCCAACTTTTTGTTTGATTATTTTATTTTCCTGCTTCATAAACACTCCTCCTGAAAGTATATTTTGCGAAAGGTGACACTTGTTCTCCCCTGAAGGAATAAGTATCACCTTTATTATCGGAGTGTAAGCTATTATCTTAACTATTTAAATTCAATACTGTTTTTGAAATCTTTCACAAATGCTATTTGATTGTGGATTTTAGCTTTCATATAAGAATGATCAATATTCACAACTGCTTATATCATTGACTTGGACATTCCCCAAAAAAGTTAAATTGTGTTTGCAGTTACAAGATGTTATGTATATTATTAAGAGTAAAAATAAACAATTCATGGAATACCTTTCTCTATAAGAATGGTTAATATTAAAATTATATCCTTGTAATATCTGGGATTCTGTTTCGAAAATATTATCCATCATAAAAAGTATAATAATTTAGCTAATGGTATATTATGAACCAGGAAGATATACTCAAGTATAAAAATGAAATATCGAAAAATAAGAAAAACTTTCAGAAATATAACATTACTAGACTGCAAAAGTTCACCTCCTCTATTTCAAACAAAAGTATAATAGACCTAATAGATGCCTTGCCTATTCTAATAGGAGATAATCAATTAGGACTACCAGGGTATGTGAATAACTTCGAACCACTTGGTATTTATGGATATACGCCTACTGAAAGGGCCTTACATTTTATTAGAACATGGTTTCCAACTGTCCACATCACAAACGCTGATAATAATAATCCACTTATTGAGGTTTTTGCAATCATGGGAAGCGCCGGCAGCATTGCGTATAACGAAGAATCAGATATCGATTTCTGGATTTGCCTGGATGAAAACAGGGTTGGTTTGCAAAACATCAATTCCTTGATGAATAAGTTAAGGGAAATTGAACTATGGATAACTGAGAACTTTAATATTGAAACCCATTTTTATTTGAATGATATTACAAAAATTAGGAGTGATTTGTTTGATACCAGTGAAGATAGTTTTTCCGGAAAAGCCAATGGTAAATTGTTAAAGGACGAGTTTTATAGAAGCTCAATCCTTCTTAGTGGGAAGATACCATTCTGGTGGGTAGTGCCTAGTGGAATTGACGATAAAGTCTATTATAAATACCTCAAAGTATTAGATGAATTGGAATTCAATAAGGATTATGTTGATTTTGGAAATCTATATCATATAGATAAAGGGGATTTCCTTGGGGGTGGTATTTTCCAGATACTTAAATCATTGGGGAATCCCTTTAAATCAATAATAAAAATTGGCATTATGGAAAGATATCTCTCTGATGAGGATGGTGAAAATCCCTTGCTATGTAACATCATTAAGCAAAATGTACAGAATGTTAAACTTGATATGAATCATATTGACCCATACATACTCATGTTCAACCAAGTACATGATTATTATACAAAAAATATTAATGATAATAACTTAATGATGTCTTCAGAGATTTTAAGAATGTGTTTTTATATTAAGATTGATCCTTATCTTTCAAAATATTCTTCATCGAATCCTCATGATAAAAAATCGCAAAAGATAATAAAGATGTCAGAATATGTTAGAAGTTGGCAGTGGTCAAAATCGAAAATTGAACAGATGGATAACTTCAGGAACTGGGACATAACGCCTATTAATAAATTCTGGAATAATATAACAAAACAGATTCTCAATAGCTACAAAAGGATACTAAGCAATATAGAGAGCCAGAAGCTATCCCAAAAGTTTTCAAACGAAGAAATAAAATTTATTACCAGAAAGATACATTCCAGTTTTTCATTATCTGGCAATAAGATCAGACAGGCTGTTAGCTTTAAGGATAATCCAATTGAGAAGAATCTCATAATCGAATCCATTAATAAGGAGGGTGGCGAGGTAAGTTGGTTGTTATCCAAGGGATTCAAGTCAGGCAAGGGAGGTTCTGAGAGGTTAATTATTCACAAGGAGCCGGCCCTTATTGCACTTCTTGCTTGGATAAGCATGAATCGTATGTTTCAAAAAGACTATTCAAGGGTGGATATAAAGTCCAGGTATCATTTACTTGATTCAGGTTTCGTAAGGGAGCTTATGAATGAGTTAACACTGCATTTTTCAATCAAAAGGCTGAATATACAGAACAAGTATTTTTTTGATGATCCCTTTCCCCTGTTGAATTTTATAATAATAAATCTATACTCAAAATATCCTAAAGGAATAGATGATATTTTTTATCTATATCATAATAGCTGGGGTGAAACGATTTATGAAAAATATAATAATGAGATAGATATTTCGAATATTCTTGTAAAATTATTAAACGGTGCTCTGAATAACAGGGATGATTTTGAAAGATGTGTATGGCTTACCTCACCATCTCCGTATAAATCAAGCAAATCATTCAAGGGGATCAAATCCCTTTTTAAAGAAACCTATGATCTTTTTATTAGTCGTAAATTTGAAGAGTGGCCTGAAAAGAGATATATTACAATACTTGGCAACAATTATACTGTATTCTCCTTTAGAAAATTAAAGGGCAAGGATAAGATTATCAGCAATGTATATGATTCTGAGCTAAAGATGCTTTACAGCCTTTCCAATATTATTGGAAGAAAAAATATAATACATATTGATCCCAGACATCCAGAATTGAACTACTTAAGGTTAATTATTGATAATTATAAAGAAGATACCATTCAAATATATTACCAAAAGGAGAGAAAATATTGCTATTTCTTTGTCTCAGATGAACAGGGTTCAATAATTTTTTATAGAGAGAACTCAGATCGTTTTATTGACTATCTGACTCGATTATATATTTTTTCCAAAAATGTTATATCTCAGGTAGTAAAAAATAATCCTAATTCTTCGCTAGGCAGGGTGGATAAAAACATTGAGATCTATGAACTTGTAAGGGATGTGAGAAATAAATGTAGCATAACTGAGAAAAAGCCAGAACTTGAAAAGAATATCTTTGAACTTGAAAAAATGATTATGCCCTTTAGGATATCTTTGGAGATATTGGACGACCGAGAGATTGGATATCGCTTCTCCCTACCCTATGGGGGAGAGACTAGTCCATTCAAAAGATCAGATACTAGTAAAGTTGCTAAAGACATGTTGGTTTATATGGATAGTGTAAAGGGCTATAATTATTATGTCACAGATGTTGATCTTACAGCTCTTGATCTGGAAATCTATAAGAAAGCCACTTCCTTTAGCTTTGCTGAAAAAAACAGGTTTGAGCTTGTAATGGAGAGCCATTTGTATAGTATTAAAGTGGAGTAAGTGAAAGCCATACTACCTTGATGGACTATTGATTTTACATTATTTTATCTTGTAATGCCTATCATGATGTGTACAAATTATTAGATTCAAAATATTTCTCTATATTTTCACGCCTATATATTCTTCTCCATAACAACATCCATTTCTATTAATGGTGAAGACTCTGTAATCTCTATCTCCTTTGAATATTCCTCATATCCATCAGCGGTAAATGTGATTATATAGTTGCCTGGAAGCAGGATTCGGTGGTAATAGCCAAAGGCATCAGAATATGTATTTATATCCCCTGCATCAATTGTGATTGTAGCAGAAACAGGAACCTCACCCTCTGAGACATCAACGACCCTGCCATGGATGCCAATTCCTGCGGATTCTATATAGGATAGGATTGAATCCCTGTTCAATTCAAAGATATCATTTATCTCCTCAATGTTTGTGGGATTGTTTTTGGTTATCTCCACTGTAAAATCGATTGCCCCAGTATCAATATAGCTCCAATCCTGTAAAGTACCATATGCAATAAACCAATCTCCACCATTGATGGTGCCTTCATCCATATTAGGCGAATTCAGCATTCCCTCGGTTTCAAGAAATCTTCCTGAAGTTGTGTATACCTTGGCTAGGTAGCATATTAGATCATATTCCTGTGGTATATCCCCACCATCATGCTCACTTGCATAGTCAAAAGGCATATTAACTAGCACAGCGCCGGAATGAAATGATAAAGATAGTTGGAACACCATATAAAGAGAGTAATCCTTTAAAGATTTTGACTCTGACTCAGAAAAAGGGAACTGGCCGTGTCTATTCCAGTTTTGCCATTTTACCTCAAAATTTCGGTTTAAATCAACGTTGTTAGCATTGTATCTAGATTCATTGGCAACTCCATCTGGATTCATCATAGGTATAAAAACTGTATATCTGTTATCAACAATCGCCCTTATTCGTTGATCGTTATTATAATAGCCATTAGTAATATGCTCTATCATATGAATAAGCACCTCTGTAGTAATATTCTCATCCCCATGTATTGAACCTGTTAATCTAATCTTTGGCTCTAATTCATGATCCAGTGGCTTGTCAGATATCACAAATCCCCATATGGTCCTTCCTTCAATACTTGTTCCTATAGGTTCTAAATATGTAATATCCGGATATTTTTGATTCGTTTCAAGTAAATACTCTTCCAGTGTTTCTGGTGAATGATAAATGGGAAGGGGGTAAATAGTGTTATCTAATATTTCTTCATCTGGATTGCACCCTTGTGAAAAAAAGACAGAAATAATAAGAAAAGGTGTCACCAACCATCCTTGGATATAGTTCTTTCTCATTATCATTATTAGACCAATCCTTTGTAAAAACAAACTTAGAGCCTATTCCAGTAGGAAAGAAAAAAACTTCTATAGTATCCCGGCATTTCAGTATTTCAGAATGCCTACTGAAATAAGCTCCCATAGAGTGAATTGTTACATCTCTTACCTTACTTTATATCATAATATCGAGACAAGTTCAAGGGATAAATATCACTCTATGTTGTCATCTCAGTTTGTGTTGTGATTGATAAATAAGATCGCCATCTAGTTATTTATAATAGAGAATTGGAAGGTTAAAGGTTTTGTATGAATTCAGATTACTCATCTGAACTATTAGATAAGCTACATTGATACTATCTCATTATGAAGAAACATGAAATATATTTTACGATTGTAGAAATAGGAATCAGTCTACTAATAAGAATAACTAGCCCTCAAATAGACCATATCATTCTCATCAAACTGGCCTATGTCAGAATCATCCGGCCCGCATATGATATATACACCCGATTCTGCCTTCAGATTATCAGTCAGACGATATTCCGCATACGGAAAAATCAACCAGTCTGCTTCATTAAAACCATAGAAGAACCCGACTCCCAGCTTTAGCTCATCGTTAAAGAATAAATCTTCCAGCGTTCCCATGCCCATGAATAGATCCTCATCTGCTAACACATCTTCGGTATGATCCAAAATTCGATTATATATCAACTGTACATTCACATAAAAATTATCCCCAAAGGTCTTATCTATGCCAAGAACGCTCTGAATATCCGAAGAGGTGTGGTTGGTGAAACCAACAATCGAAACTGACAGCGGGTATAATACCTTGTCCCGATAAAGAGCCTCACCTCTGAACCCATAACCCGCAATAGAGTAGGCAAAGTCAAAACCATATCCATGAAAGCGACGATATGTAACTACTAACGCAGGCTGGCCAAGATCGTCTACCTCTGTTTTTAAACCAGGGAGATCGTTGAATCCATAGAAGAATACCAGCCCGAAATCCAGCGAGCCCAATAGACCGGAGAAGCGGGCCGCTGTCTCGGAATTGAGAATATCCCGCTTGCCTTCATTCTCCTTCGCGCTGAAATCGAGCGAGGCGTACTGTTGAGGCGTCAATAAGGCCTGTAAGTCAATGAATGTCTTTAGCGCCCACGGGCCGGTGGTCGGCATTCTTGCGGGCTCGAAAAAAGGTATCCACACGGCCTCAAGTGTAAAGTTGCCAATGTAAAGAAGACCATCAGCAAGCAATATCGGTATTCCCCTCTCTTCCTTTTCAATAGTGTAAAACTCACTAAAATCTTCCGGGTTTACTATATCAATTGGATTTATCTCATCCACCCTTCCCCAGTTAATGAGCATCTTGCCAATCTTTAACTCCGCAGGACCAATATTTGCGCTTATGTATGCCTCCCTTATATAGAACTCATCATAATCAATCCTCTGGGTATCATCTTCCCTCTCGGTAAACTGATCAGCATATGAGTCGAGATGATCGTATGTTGCCCATAACTCCCCCATAAGGCTGAACCCGCTCTCATCAGTCCTGTTTATTCTAAACTCCATACGTGATATAGACTTGGTGAACTCACCCCTGCTGTTTTCAGCATATATGCCCCTGCCTTTCAGAATACGAGAGTCATGAAGAACCCTGCCCGATAGGTTATATTCAGCATATGAATATCTGATTACAAGGCATATGCATAGGCTGAAGATAAAAACTAATATTCTCTTTAACATCCTACCCTCCGTATTTCTAACGTCTTTTCTTCAATTCTCTCTGGCTGAAAAACTTATCACCTATGCCTGTATTATATTTGATGTCTGTTGTTGTCAGCACAGTTCGATGACCGGTTTTAAGCTTCTTCATCTCCATTACCAGACTTGTCCATATTCCATCTATCTGTTTTATATCCTGTGCGTGGAACTCTTTGGATTCACGCCCCTTTTTGTCGAAAAATCTGGCCTTTATGAGCATATAGTTATCCTTGCGAATGTAGGATATCATTTGGGAGTATTGATATTTCTTTTTATTCTTATAGGCTGCGTCACCTGTATAGGTCTTGTGTATGCTCTCTACTAAATAGCACTCTTTCTCATCCACCCTTTCTTCACCTAAAAGTCTATGTACAAATTCATCCGGATGTGGAGGCGCCATATCATTATAAGAGAAGTCTGTACCCATAAAGGATTTATGTTTTTCCGCAGCAGATATTCTCCTTATTCTCTTTAATGCAGGCAGATACAGCCATTGGTCATCGTCCTTATCCTTGTGCTCCCAGGTGAGGAAGGCAGTTCCTTTATCTGATACAGGTTTACGAAAGTACATGAGGCTTTTGTCTTCATCCCCACGTTCTAACTTCCAGTAAGTTACCTCTCGTACCCTCTTTTTACCGTTCTTCTTGATGAGTTCCATAGTAAGGTCTGCTTTCTGATCCCTGCCCTCGTCCAGATTGTAGTTTTTGAGCATGATCTGATGGCCGTCCTCACTGTACGCTAATGGGACTATCCATAAAAAGATTGCAGTTATCAGCATGCATAATATAAGATTTTTTTTCATACTTCCCTCCATTTCCTGTTATTAAGGTTGTTTAGACTGTAGGCTAAAGGCTATTAGTTTTCAAAGTCTGCGCTATCTGTGCATTGATCGAAGCAGGGCACCCAAAACCTTCCCGTTCTCCACAATTATTATTTCACAGCCAGAAATGTCAAGTTCATCAAAATATCTCAGGCGTTTGGACAGGCCAAGCTGGTAGTGCAACTCCCTTAAAGAAGCGAACGCGATTTCAAGAAAGCGAAGATGTTCGGTCTGACTCTCACGTGCACACCCTTCAACGATGTTTGATGGAACTGAAACCGGCACCCTTCTCATTTGGGAAGTCAACCCGTATGTTTCCTCCTTGGGGAATTCCATGGTTGTTCGATAGATCAAAAGCGCCACTTCATCGGCCAATTCAAAGGCTCTGAGTTTTGTATGATCACGCATGATTCTCTACCTATAGCCTAAATGCCTACAGCCTATCTACCTGAGCAGTTACAATCTTTCTATGGCTAACCCATTTCTTTTATCTGGAGAATCTATTTCCACCTTTTCGTTCGGGTTAAATTCTTTTCCAAAGGGCTTGAAGAGCAGAATCAATGATGGCGCTATGAAGTAGTCCGCAAGCAGGGCAAGAGAAATGCACATTGATATTAACATGCCGAAGTAGTATAGATCATTCATATCAGATAGCATATTAGAGATAAAGGCAACAAATAGAATAAGTAGTAATGGTGATAGCGCGGCCTACTTCATTCATCGCCACATCCAGCGCTTTTTCATAATTCCCTATACGAAAGAATTCAAGACGATACCGGGATATAACATGGATAGTATCATCAACTGCAAGCCCAATGGCAATTGGAGCGAGCAATGACCTCCCGAAGTCTAACCATATCCCAGATAAACCCATGAATCCCAGGGTAATAACAATTGGGAACAAGTTTGGTAGCATAGAGATTAGACCTACTTTTATTGAACGGAATACAATTACCATCATTAATGAGATAATGACAAATGCCAGCATAATGGATTTTATTTGATTATCTGCAATATATCGCATAGCTTCTAGTAATAAAAAAGATAATCCGGTTATTCTATAATCGTAATCAGCCGGCTTAACTGACTCAATAAAATTAACCAGCTCATCATAGAAGCCTCGGGAGGTTATTGAATCAGTAGATTTTATGTAAATTGTAAGTCTTGCTGTGGCTAAATCTGCTGAAACAAGTTTCTCCAGTTCCTCCCCACCTGATATCTCGTAGAGCAATATGTACTGAGAAACCTCCCTATCCGAAGAGGGCAATCTATAATATTCAATGTCATTATTATGCAAAGAGCGGTTTACATCTCTAATTATGTCTACTACTGAGACAGTCTTCTTTACTAAATAGTCCTTAGATTCTGCAAAGTTCTGAATCTGCTCAAGTGTTTTAACAAATTGATAAGTCCTAACGCCATCAGCCTTTTTTGAGTCGAGTGAAATTTCGAAACTAGCCGATACAGCCATTGTTTTATCTACAAATTTGAAGTCGTGATACACCTTCGTCCTGTCTCCAAATTTTCCCAGCCAGGATGAGTTTACCTGAAGCTTAGTTATGCCATAACTGCAAATAATACTTACAATAGCACTAATTATTAATATTCTAATGTAGTATCTTTTATTAAGGGAGGCTATTCTCGGCAGCATCCAATCTATTAATCCATTTCCTTTGTTTACCTTCCCTCCATTAAACTTTCTTCCAGTTTTTTCCTTTTTAAATGTTAAAATCACCAATAGAATTGAGAAGGAAAAAACAAAGACAACTAAAACACCAACTACAATAGACCACCCATACTCGCGAAGGATACTTATAGGAGAGATAGTTACAGAAGCGAAGCCTACTGCGGTTGTTAGTGAAGTAAACAAACAGGGAAATCCAACCATACTTACCGCTTTTATGATAGATGTTCGATTTGTATATCCAGATTTAACATGTGAATGATACTCAGTTATTAAATGAATACTAGTTGCCACTCCAATCGCAAGTATAAGAGATGGAGTTATAACAGACAAAGCCGTTATTGGAAAATCTATTATTTTCATGATACCAACAACAAAAACTAGCGAAAATATCGTAACTAAGAATATGCCTCCAATCACCTTCGCCTGGCGAAAAAAAAGAACGAGGAGTAAAAAAATCAAGAAATAGGCAATAGTATTAATAATAATCCCATCCTTTATTACAATTTTATAAAATTCAAAATTGCTAATAGGCTCACCCACTGGCCAGAATCTAAAATCTTCATAATCCAGTTTCGATAGTATCCTCTCCAAACTGGTTGCAATATTCACGTTGTAAGTAGGATCATCCTTTGCTTTATTCTCCAACTCACAAAGGATAGCCGCAAAGTTTGAATCTTCAGAGATATAGGAATTCACATACAACGGTTTATCCATAATCTTGTGCATAAGTGAATTTGCCTCCACTTGACTGGAAGGGAACTCATTCATTAAGCTGTAAACATTTAAATCCCCATTCACGCTACCTTCTGTTAGTTCTATATTGGTGATAGCATTTACCTTTTCCACGTATGGGATTTCCTCAAGATCTTCCACTAACCTTTTCGTTTTGCTTAAAGAGTCGAGATTAAATATTCCTTGTTTTGTTCTATACACTATATATATAAATTCGTCATTGCCGAATTCTCTCACAAAGTTATGATAATAATTAAAGGATGGGTCACCATCCAGGAACCATACCTCCATGGAGGTATCTATCCGTTGCTTTAAGGATAAAACAGTTAGTCCAATGAATAAGGTGAGACATATAAAGAATACTACCCAGCGATGATCAATTACCCTTTCTGCTAAATCAGCGAACCTGTCGTTAATTTTCGTTACGAAGTTATCCTTTCTATTCATCACCTCCACCCTTTAAATCAATTTTTTCTATTTAGAAAAAATTTATGGGCAAAACCGAATGCCCAACCAAGAA
Source organism: Spirochaetota bacterium (assembly GCA_034190085.1). Lineage (NCBI taxonomy): Bacteria > Pseudomonadati > Spirochaetota > Spirochaetota bacterium. Next base: position 14,703 of record JAXHTS010000019.1, on the reverse strand, counting down.
TCACAAATTCATATCTCATGAGTTTCATATTTATCCTGCGGTCAAATCATACTCTTTGTCTTATGTGCCTATAGCTGTTTTTTCTTCTGGGTCGAATTCTTTTCCGAAGGGTTTGAAGAGTAGTATTAGTGATGGAGCTATGAAGTAGTCTGAAAGTAAAGCAATGAAGATGCATATTCCTGATAACATGCCGAAATAAGAGATATTATTCATTTCAGAAACCATCATTATAAAAAAGCCTAAAACTAAAATAATAGTAGTTATCAATATAGCACGACCAACACTACTTAATGCAGCATCAAGCGCCTTCTCATAACGACCAAGACGCTTGAATTCAAGCTGATAACGATATATTAAATGTATTGTATCATCAACCGCAAGCCCAATGGCTATAGGGGCAAGCATTGATCTGGCATGATCTAGTATTATGCCAGATGCTCCCATGAAACCCAGAATAAAAAAAGTTGGGAATATATTCGGAATCATGGATATAAGTCCCATCTTTACTGAACGAAAAATTAATATCATCAGTGCTGAGATGATTATCAGAGCAAGCAAAAGGGACTGTCTTTGGGACCTTCCTACATAATCCATCATTTCAACCATCAGATATGAGAATCCAGTTATTCTGTAGGAATAATCATCTGGTTTTACTGACTCAATATAGTTTACTATCTCATCATAAAAACGCTTGGCGATAATGGAGTCAGTAGATTTTACATAAATAGTCAGCCTTGCTGCAGCTAAATCTGCTGATACAAGTTTCTCCAATTCCTCCCCTCCTGAAATCTCATAGAGCAAAATGTACTGAGAAACCTCATCATCTGAAGAGGGAATCCTGTAAAATGCCTTATCATTATTGTGCAAAGAGCTATTAACTTCTTTTATGATGTCAACTACTGAACTAGTCTTCCTCACAAGATAATCCTGAGTAAGGGCAAATTTTTGGATACTCTCAAGGATTTGAACAAATTTTTGTGTCTTTACACCATCCAGCTTATTTGAATCCAGCACAATTTCAAAACTACCTGTCCCAGCCATTGTTTTGTCTACAAACTCATAGTCGTGAGTTACTTGCAAGCTGTCGCCTAATTGCTCAAGCATAGATGCGTTTATCTGAAGTCTGGTTATCCCGTATATAGAAATAACACCTATTATTGACGCTATTATTAAAATTAAACGTGAATAACTTCTGTTCAAATACCCGATTCGCTTTAGCAGAGAATCAATAAAACCATTGCTTTTTGTTTTTACATTATAATTTATATATTTCATCTCAGTCTTCTCCCCTGAAAAGGAGAGAATCACTAATAGAATTGTAACAGAAAGAAAAAATATTACTAACAGCCCAAATACAAGATAAGATCCATACTCACTAATAGCAGGGATTGGAGAGATGATCATTGAACCGAATCCTATGGCTGTTGTTATGGAGGTAAAAAAGCAAGGAATCGCTACCATTCTTACTGCTTCAATAATTGATGTTCGATTGCTCAATCCTGAACGAAGATGAAACTGATATTTATTGATAAAATGAACAGTGGTTGCCACTCCAATAGAAAGCAATAAAGGTGATATTACAACACTTACACCTGTGAAAGAGAAACTGTTTATACCCATAAAACCAAAAACCAAAACCGTTGAAAATGACACTACAGCAAGAGGTCCAATAACACCCTTGGCCTGACGGAAGAATAGAATAAGGAGTATAGCAATTGCTACAAAGACAAGCACAGATAGTACTAAAGTATCTTTTTCCCGTATAACATTCCACTCAGAGGCAACAATAGGCTCCCCAACCGGCCAGAATTCGAATTCCTTGTATTCCTGTTTTGATAGCACATTTTTTAAACCGGAAAATATCTTCATCTGGTAATTTTGGTCATCCTTTGGTTTATCCTTCACCTCACATAGTATAGCCGCATAACTCGCATCATCAGAAATATATCCATTCACATACAACGGTTTATCAAGAAGCTTCTGCATAAGAGGATGTGCCTCACTCTGGTTTGAAGGGAAATCATCCATGAGGCCATAAACATTTATAGCGCCATTTTTATTGCCTTCAATAATTTCAATATTTGTGACTGCATTTACTTTTTCTACAAATGGAACTTTCTCAAGATCCTTTACTAACATTTTAGTTTTATGTAATGCATCCAGGTCAAAGATTCCCTGTTTGACTCTATATACTATATATATGAATTGGTCATTGCCATACTCTTCTATAAAATTTTGATAATCTACATAAGTTGGATCATTTTGCCGGAAATAAACATCCATGGAATTGTCTATCTTAATACGAAGCGATAATACGATACCCATCACACCTATAATGCCACATACAATGATTACGAACTTGCGATGATCAATTATCCATTCTGCTAATCCGGCGAATAGATCATTTACTCGTGAAAAATAATTATTTGTATTATTCATAACCTCCACCCTCCAAATCAATTTTTTTCTATTTAGGAAAAATTTATGGGCAAAACCGAATGCCCAACCCAGATCCATATGATCCATGTATCAGGGCTTTCATACTTTTCCTGCGGTCAAATCATACTCTTTGTCTGGTGTGCCTATTGCTGTCTTTTCTGTTGGGTCGAATTCTTTTCCGAAAGGCTTGAATAGCAGTATTAAACTCGGCGCTATAAAGTAATCGGATAGCAGGGCAATAAAAATGCACATTGAAGATAATAATCCAAAATATTGAAGGATATTCAGTTCAGCAGTTACCATTACACCAAAACCAATAACCAGGACAATAGTAGTCATTGTCATAGCGCGACCCGCTTCACTCATAGCGATATTCAAGGCATTCTCATAATTGCCTGACCGATCGAATTCCAACTTATAGCGGGATACAAAATGTATAGTGTCGTCAACAGCGAGCCCGATGGCTATGCAAGCAAGCATTGCGTTAACATGGTCTAACCAGATTCCAGTTAATCCCATGATGCCCAGGGTAATTAAAATAGGGAATATATTTGGAACCATCGAGGTGAGTCCAACTTTTAATGAACGGAAAACAACTATCATCATTATTGATATAATGGCCAACGCCAATAAAATGGAAGATGCCTGGTTTTCACGTATATAAGTTAACATTTGATTAAACATAAATGTCGCTCCGGATATCTTGAAAGAATAGCTATCCGGTTTTGTTGAATTAATAAACTTTGCCAGATCCTCATAAAAACGGCTGGAAGTTTGTGTATCTGTAGTTTTTAAATAAATTGTAAGCTTAGCTGCGGCAATATCGGCTGATACAAGTTTCTCCAATTCCTCACCCCCGGAAACTTCGTACAGTAAAATATACTGCGAAACCTCTTCATTCGAAGAGGGCAGCCTGTAAAAAGCTTTCTTGTTGTTATGCAAGGACATGTTAACATCTTTAACAATATCTACTACTGAACTTGTCTTGTTGACGATATAATCCTGATCATTAGCAAAGTCCTGGATTTTCTCCAGTGTTTGAATAAATTTCAATGACTTGACTCCATCAGCTTTTTTTGAATCGAGCAATACTTCAAAATTCCCAGTCCCGGCCATCTTTTTATCAATAAATCTGAAATCCCTGACTACCTTCATTTTCTCGTCAAATAACTTATAGTAAGATGAGTTAACTTGTAGTTTTGTTATGCCATATATGGCTGCAATGCTGATTAAAACGGTAACTGTTAAAATTCTTCCCTTATATCTTTTATTTATGTTGGCTATGCTCAACATCATCTCATTTAAAAATTTATTATATTTTATTTTGTTCTCATTTCTAAATTTATCTTCAGCTTTTCTACTGCCAATAGACAGAAGCGCTATAAGACTTGTGAAGGAAAAGATAAAGACAGCCAGGACGCCAAATATCACATAACATCCAAACTCATGATTAGCGCGAACATGTGAGATAGTCAAAGAAGCAAAACCAATTGCGGTCGTGATGGTTGTAAATAAACAGGGAATGCCCAATAGTTTTATTGCTCCAAGAATAGATGTTCTATTATCATATCCGGCTTTAAGATGTGATTGATATTCGTTAATTATATGAATCGAGATTGCCACTCCAATTGCCATCAATAGTGATGGAAGCATCGAAAACATGGCGGTTACAGGAAATTTATTTATCCCCATAAATCCAAGCGTTAGCAGCAAGGCGAATAGTATAACAGAATAGGGGCCTACAACACCTTTAATCTGGCGAAATAAATAAATAAGGAGAGATGTTATTAAAATAAATGTTATTATAGAAAATATGGCGCTGCTTTTCTCTGTCTGTTTATTAAATTCAAAGTTGACAACAGGAAAACCTGCAGTCCAAAATTCAAACTCCTGGTAATCCGATTTTGATATTATATCTTTTAATTTTTCAACTATCATCATGTGGTAATTTGGGTCACCTTCAGGTCTATCCTCCATCTCACAAAGTATTGCAGCAAAATTGCCATCCTCAGAGATATAACCGTTCAAATACAATGGCTTATCTAATAACTTTCGCATAAGTAGCTGTGCTTTAACCTTTGTAGATGGAAAATTATCATTGAGGTTATAAATTTTTAAATCGCCTTTTGAACTGCCTTCCAGAATCTCAATATTTGTGACAGCTTTTGCCTTTTCCACGTACGGAATTCCCTCTAATTCCTTCACTAGCTCTTTAATTTTCTGTAGTGTTTCCAGGTTAAATATTCCCTGTTTGGCTTTGTAGACAATATATAGAAATTCATCATTTCCATATTCTTCCAAAATATTCTGATAATCGACATAATAGGGATCATTTTCCTGAAAATAAACCTCTGTTGAATTATCTATCCGAAGCTGAAGGGCTAGAATAGCGCCCCCTATACTCATTATGAGACATCCAACGATTACTAACCAGCGATGATCAATTATCCATTCTGCGAATATTGCGAATAGATTGTTAGCTTTTACAATGTAATTATCCTTTCTGTTCAAAACCTTCACCATCCAAATCTATTTTTTCCTATTTAGGAAAATTTTTATGAACAAAACCAAATGCCCAACCCAGAATCACATGATCCATGTATCATGATTTTCATATATTGTATTTATTTATTTTTTCAACAAACCTCATGGCTACCCTGATTTGCATTCCTTCTGCAAATCGACAACTATAATTCCATGTTAATATATGGAAGGAGTAGATCGGAATACATTATTCTTTTCGTGCATTTCTAGCAGTTTAGCATCTGCTGTCCTGTATATCGAGATTATATTTCCTAATCTATGTTCTTTATCCTTTCTATTCTGTTGTCCATATTGAACCTCATCTTATACAAATTAAAACATGATCAATTACCAAGCCTGGGTTTCAGGATTTTTTCAGTAATCACATTTTGCAATTATTGAAAAGTAAATGTTCCACATTAAGTATAAAGATGACCAATAAAGGCAGAATCGTTTTTTTATAGATTTTTTATAGATTTCAAAAAAAATCAGAAATTTTCGAATTTTTAAAGGGGTTAGGACAAGTGTACTTACTTTTACACGGTGAAATTGCCGAATTATTGTTGACTTTTAATAAAAGTCCTGCTCTGATAAGAATCGACCTTATAATTTTATAAGGTCAATATTATTTATAATAAAATTAAAAGGTGCAGGTATATGAAAAAACAAAAATTTATATGGATAGTACCCTTGATGTTTATGCTAACAACAGTATTCCTTTCATCAAGCGGATGTAATAGATCATGTCGTACTGATCCCAGCTGTAGTCTGTCTAAAGACTGTGATAAAGCAGATTATTATACATGTGTTGAACATGCGGATATAAAAGAGAGTAAAGCTGGGAAGTGCTCTAAGTGTGGAATGAACCTAAAATTGAAAAAATGTGAAAGGAATATAAAGAAGTGTCCTTTTTCTAATGTAAAGGAATCTCCATCCTCAGATGCTGAAAAGAAGAGTTAGGAATATTCTGAAAAATAGAGGGTGTTGTTGTGATCCCTTTTGTCAGCAAAAGCTTTTTATCGACATATAGTTGCCTATGTGAAATTAAACCGCTTTGAATGCCAATAATATGGGATTATATCCACATAAAATTGATAAATTAAAAAATAATAGTTACTACTCAGCTATGAATATAATAATTTTTAATTTATTTGAATACAGGTAGAATGACTTGAGGTTGGTTATAATTTCATTCACCTGTATGCACAGGTGCAGGCTCTGCGAATGCAGGAATCTCAAATGTTTACAAAACCTTACTAAAAAAATGCTTTAGCTTCCGGCATTCCGCTACGCTACAGACGGAATGACATACTTTTACACAGCCCCAACTCAATTCAATATATACTATTTAATCTAATAGCATATATTGAAAAAACACCTGAGTAGTTACGTATTATAAAAGAGATTGGGAGAATAACTGAAAAACAAATAATGAAGTAAACAAGTATTATTAAAGAAAAGCTTGTCGAGTAAAATTGTAAATTTTTATAAGGAAGAGTGTTTTAACAGCAGCAATTATGGCGTATGAGCAAGGGCTTCGATATATTTTTCTATTTTTTTAATAATAATTCATTAAATATCATTTCAGTTTCTTTGCTTAATGGCATTTTCAACTCTTTAATTATATTGTCTTTACATCTCTCATAGGTCTTCGTCAGCATTGCCCTATTGTCAAGATAGGAATAATATCTCATCAATCTCTGATAGACCTTTTCAGCGAATTTATCTTTATTTAAATACCGTCTCGCAAATTCAACACACCTAAAATAATCATGACTCTTCTCGAAATGTTCTATTATTTTAATTAGTAAATTTAAATATTCTTGTCTAAGCCTCTCCCTCTCTTCTAAACACCAATCAATATAAAGATATTCCTCCAGATAATCACCGCTATAAACTTCCTCAGCCTTCAGGTAATGAGCAATTTTTTTCTCAGAATTATTTTCATCTTCAGCCAGCTTCATAATATCTCTGAATTCATCAACATCCACGCAGTCATTTTCCCCGAGGTCTACTTTGTAACCTTCTTCTGCTCTTAATATATATGAAGAAGGCGTCCCCCTTTTCCTCCCGGGTTCAAGAGTTTTGCGGAGTGATGCAAGTGTATCATGTATTCTATAAATCGTCTTTCGGGGGTCTTCCTCAGGCCATAAAAATTCCATCAATAAATCCCTGGGCAAATAGCCCCGGGATCGATTATGAACAAAAAATATCAATAACATCTTAGCCCTTTTTTTACTCTTCCAACTCTCGGCCGTGATCTCTTCATCTCCCCGATACACCCTAAATTTCCCCAGACAGTAAACCCTGAGGTTCGGGATGCGCACTTCCTTTGCCGCATCTAATATTTTCGAACCAGCATTTTCCCTTTCATGATTTTTATTATTTTGTAAATGTGCAAGTTCCTCCGGGGCAGATAAACCCATTCCTTTGAATATCCCCTGAAGATAATCCTGCATTTTACCTTCGATGAATAGCTCAACAAGCAGGGGAACTATCCACTGTTTTTCAGAAATAATCCATGCATCATATTGATTAGCTTCACTGAGTTGAAGGCCGGACATAAGTTTGCTTAAGGCTTCATCCCTCTGGTTTTGCTCCCAATACAAACGCGCAAAAATAAGATATACCATGCTGATTTGCAATTTTGCGCCTATCAATAATTTTTCTGCATCCTCCAAAAGATGTCGAGCCTCTTCCCATCGCCCTCTTCCAATTTGAAATTCTGCCAGACGTGCCTTTAGCTCGCCCTCTAAAAGTGGGAGATTGCGTCCATGTATTACATTTACTCCTGAGTTAAGGCTTTCCTCTGCTTCTATAGGATTGCTTGATTTAACATAGGCATGATATAATGCAAGGTAAGCATAACCCTGGCCATATCGGCTTTCCTCATGCTGAGAAATTCTAAGACTCTCCTTACCATCAATAATCGCTTCGCTAATATTTCCCAATTTAGCGTGATTAAAAGCTGATAAACCGAATAGCCAACAAGTTTCGCGAATCCGATTTTTTATAGCCAAGTCCAGGCCCTTTTTCGCGTTATCAAGACTCTTTGAAAAATCACCAAGAGAATAGTATAACACTGATATTAAATAATAACTTAGGCAAGAATAGAGGGGAAGTTTCAGATTTTCGCATATCTCTTTCATTTTTTCAACTGTCCTCATAGCTTTAATATTATCACCTGATAAAATATACCTATGACCATGATTGAAATAGAGTCGCGCAAGAATTCTTTTATTATCTATTCCATCAGTTGATGAGAGTAATAACATGGCCTCATCAAAGTATTTATCAGCTAAATCAAATTTTCCCAGGCTGGTAGTTATCATCACCAAATTTGTCAGAACATCAATATACATTCCGCTATTACTCTTCTGTAAAGTCAGTAACTCCAGGAATGCACTCTCAGCGCCTACCAAATCGCCGTCAATGAAATAGTTTGAACCTAGTTGATGCAGAGATGAAACAACACCATCCAGGTTTGCATCTCTATAAAACATTTTGCGGGATATTTTATATGCATTGATCGCATCCTTCGGCTTACCGGCAAGCGCTAGCGACTCTGCCTGCATAAATTGAATCCAGGGATCACTATTTAATAAACTCTTAGGAATTTTATTGAAATAAGATTCGATCACTTGCAGACGCTTCTCCTTGAGCAATCGATCTCCAACTTTCTTAAAAAGTATGCCAGCCTCATCTAATTGTTCTGCCATAAAGTAATGCCTCATGGCCTCTTCATCTTTACCAAGCTTTTCCATGGCTATTGCCGCATGCTTATGGAGATTCAGTATAGCTTTCCGGCCAAGCTCTGAGGCAAGCTTCTTCTGCAAAAACTCACTAAAGAGGTGGTGATAATAATACCACTCTCTCTCCTCATCCAGGGGGAAGGTGAAAAGATGTTTTTCTTCCAGCTCCCGCAGAATGCCACCTGAATTCTCTATTCCCAAAAGCTGATTACAAAAATCGACATCAATATATGAAAGGATTGAGGTCTTTATAAGAAAGCTTTTTATTTCATCAGACTGCAATTCATATACATTTTCTTCGAGATAGTCTGATATAATCTTATGAGAGCCTTGTAGTCTGGATAATAGTATTTCAACATCCGTAGGATTTCTACTATGCAGGGAGTGATAGAAGAGTATCAATCCCGAGACCCAGCCCTCTGTCTTCCGGTGAAGGATTTCAAGGCTCTGTGTCTCCAAGGCAATATTAAATAATTGTGAATAGAGTCGCTCAATTTCAGGGATAGACAAGACAAGGTCATCTTCTTTGATCTCCAGTACCTGCCTCCTGGCTCTCAATAAAGATATGGACAACCCGGAATCAGCGCGACTGATAATAATCAGGTGAACCTGAGGAGGTATATTCTCAAGAAAATATTCTATTAACTCATTTATTTCCTGACTATCTTGTATAAAATGATAATCATCAATTACAATAATAAGGTCACCTTTGACGAGTTTCTCAATCTCGCTTAAGAAAACAGTAAGAACAGCCTTACGTTCCCGGCTCAAGATTTGAGCATCACCTATTCTTTGGTGCGTTTCTATTCCAAATTCGCGGATATGCTTCTGAATCCCTGCAATTAAATAACTGATGAAGGTTATAAAGTCACTGTCAGATTTATCCAGACGATACCATACTGAATTCAATCCTAAGAGATTGCAGGCTTCAGCAACCAGAGTAGTCTTTCCGAAACCAGCGCCTGCTGTTACAGTTGTAAGTCGCTTCCTGGGAATTTTTGCTAATAAGGGGTGTAATCTCTCTCTTTGTATGGTATCAGATAAGTGTGGAAGAAGAAGTTTGGAGTTTAATATTTGGATTCTCTGATGCAAATCATACCTCAAATATTCATATTGTTTTAAAACAATCGTAATTCTTAGATCATCTTAAGGAGCTATCGAGAACGTGATTCGCTAGTTGTATCAAACAATTTGCAATCTTCGCTACTCACTTCGAATCTTTAGCAGAATAACTCAATAAGGTTCGTCAAAGACCATCCAAATTGGTTATTGCTAAATAATAATAAACATAAACCTTATGTCAAGTTTTATCATATTGTTTTGAGGGGGTTATAAGTAGTATTCATCCAGAGATGAGTAATTCTCTTCAAGATCAAGAAAGGTCAAGATTTTACTACCTGCTAATGAGTCAAGCTTTTATTCATGATATTCTATCACATGAATCGTGGAGGAATTGAAATGATATATGATCAAATCAAAAATGCTATAGTAGAATTAGTTCAAGGAATCATAAAGGAACAGAAAAGGACTAGTTAAAAGTGCGATTCTCTTTTTTATCATAAAACCTTAGGTTCTCCCAACCTCAAAAGCCACATATTTGGCTATGATTTCCGCTTGTAATGAATTATTGTATTTAATACTTCATTTATAAATTTGAATTTCTAATCAATCCTGGTATTTTTAATAATACCCCAAAAAGCCATGATTATTAAAGAAGAAAGGGCATTTTTTTTTAAACAAAAGCCTACCTCATATTGTTTGAGTTTATTCTTAATATCAAGCATTTGTACTTTTGTCTTAAATGAACTCTGACTTAACACAAGTTCAGGCACAACACCAATACCGCACCCTAAACTCACCATAGCAATTATAGCTTCATTCCCAGATACTTCAGCATAAATATTCGGAATTTTTCCATTGACCTTAAATAATTCATGAATACGTTTTCGAGCCAGACCATGTTCAGGCAGTATCATTGGGATGTCCCACCAATTGTCAAAGTCATTTTTAAGCTGATTAGTAATCTGACATAAACCCTTAGGGGCAATAAAGATTAGCTGTGTGATAGCGACTGTTTTAAAATCTATATTGCCAGGCAGATTATCAGGTTTCGCGGCAATAGATATATCAGCACTGCCGTTTTGCACCATTTGTATAGCCCTAGCTGGATCGCCAGTTTGTAATTTTATGTGAACATGAGGATGAAGCTTTCTAAAGGAGCTTAAAATATTCTGCAAGATGCTGTATGAGGCTGTGACAGAACAATAGATGCTTATCTCTCCATGAAGCTCACCCCTGTCCCCCGCAACATTTTCCTTAAAAATCTGCCAGCGTTCTATGGTTTCCCGGGCATACTCTTTCAAAAGCAAGCCTGCCTTAGTAATGGATACTGATCGATTGTCCCGAACAAAAAGACTTTCCCCAACCTCTTTTTCCAGACGCTGAATCGCGCGGCTGAGTCCGGAAGGACTGACAAAACAGGCCCTGCTTGTCTTTGCGAAATGAAGAGTCTCTGTTAAATGTAAAAATAGTTTAAGTGAATCGTAATCCATAGATTCATTCTCCCATATTGCAAAATTTGAAACATTATATTCATATTATTTCATTTTACACAATCACATTTTTTGATTATTATATATCTGTCATTTAATAGCAAATAACCTCATATAACAAAGGAGGCCATTATGGGATTAGATTTTGAAAGTCGGATTTTCAAGAAGGAAGCAGTATATCTGGGAAAAGAGAAAGAGTATATTGTCAAAGGTGGAAGACAATTATTTTCAAAATTAAAGCAGGCCTTTATGGGTATTAATCAAATTGGAGTCATAGGCTGGGGGTCTCAAGGTTTTGCCCAGTCACAGAACCTGCGTGATTCCCTGAAGGGAACAGGAATAAATGTAAAGGTAGGTTTGCGCAAAGGCTCCGCTTCCATATCCAGTGCAGAAAAGGCCGGATTTTCAGCTAACACTAATGGAATTGGCGAATTGTTACAGGTTGTGGCGGAATCGGATTTAGTAATAATATTGATCTCAGACGCAGCCCAGGTGGAGCTTTATCCGGAAATCATCAAAAATATTAAACCGGGCGCTACTCTAGGATTTTCACACGGTTTTTTATTGGGCTATATAAATACAGAAGGGATAAGTTTTCCGGATAATATAAATATAATTGGAGTATGCCCCAAAGGCATGGGGCTATCTGTTCGACGTTTATATGAACAGGGGAAAGAAATTGGTGGAGCAGGAATCAACACAAGCTTTGCCATTCACCGGGATGTTACAGGCAATGCAGTTGATTATGCCCTGGGTTGGTCGATTGCAATTGGAGCGCCCTTCTCTTTTATCACGACCCTGGAAAATGAATATAAGTCAGATATCTTCGGAGAAAGAGGGATACTGCTGGGCGCAGTTTACGGAGTTGTTGAGAGTTTATTCATGCGTTATATATCGCATGGAATGAACTCGAAGCATGCCTATCTATCAACTGTTGAATCGATCGTTGGTCCTATATCCAGGTTAATATCAAAAAAAGGACTTTTGGCTGTTTACGAATTTTTTCACGGTAATGAAAAAAAAATATTTGAAAAAGCATTTTGCGCTACATACAACCCGGCCCTGGGGCTATTATATGAAATTTATGACGAAGTAGATACAGGCAATGAGATTCGATCAATTCTGATGGCTGTTAAAAGGACAGAACTCTATCCAATGACAAAAATCGAAAATACTAAGATGTGGCAGGTTGGAAATAAAGTACGCGAGCATCGAATGAATGACAATATCCAATTGCATCCCTTTACTGCAGGAGTATACCTGGCAATAATTACAGCTCAGATTGATATTTTAAAAGAAAAGGGACATGCTTACTCAGAGATAGCCAATGAATCAGTTATTGAAGCGGTTGATTCGCTAAACCCATATATGCATGCAAGGGGTTTATCCTATATGATCGACAACTGCTCTATTACAGCCAGATTTGGCGCTCGCAAATGGGCCCCTCGATTCCATTACATGTTAGAAGAACAGGTTTATCCGCAGATTGACTATATATACAAAATCAACCAAGAACTTATTCAATACTTTACAGATCATCCGATACATGGTGTTTTGGATACCTGCGCAAAACTGCGCCCCAGTGTTGACATCTATGTTGAAAAATAATGCTTGTGAAAGCTATAATTTTTAAAAATGGAGAATTCAATAATGGATACTAACGAGAAAAAAATTTTGATATTTACAAGCGCTGCTCATTATCTTACGCATCTTTTCATCCTTGTTTTCCCTGCTCTGGTAATGCCAATCAGCAGAGACCTTGCGATATCGCCATCAGAAGCAATCTCTATCAGCTTTCCAATGTATTTATGCTATGGCATTCTTGCAGTTCCATGGGGATATTTAAGTGATCGGTTCGGCCCACGGCAGATAATGGGAGTTGGTATTCTTATCGCAGGATTTGGTTTTATTGCTGCTGCCATAGCTCAATCAATAAATCAATTAATGGTCTTCCTTAGCATAATTGGCTTTGGTTGTTCTGCTTATCATCCTTCAGGCCTTGCGCTCCTCTCCAGGGGGATGAGTGTTCGTGGCAGGGCAATGGGAATAAATGGCCTATGGGGAAATTTTGGAATAGCAAGCGCTCCTTTTCTTGCAGGAGTTCTTGCCTATTGGATGGACTGGCAGAGAGCTTTGATTGTTTTCGGCATTACAGGCATAATAATAGGCGCTGTCTGTCTTTTAGCCCCTTTATCAGTTGGCAGAGGCGATCTTCAAAAAAGCACTTCAGTTGATAAAAGGGATGCGATAACGCTGTTCATTATATTATGCGCTGCTATGCTCTTTTCAGGCATCATGTACAGAAGTTATACTGTAATCCTTCCAACTTTTTTTGAGAGCAAGCTTACCGATCTCAGTTCTTTTATATCCGGCATTGTGGGAAGCAGTTATTTAACACCCGCTGCAGGCACATTAACGGCTGCTATCATCAGCAGCAGTGTATATCTCCTTGGCATGATTGGTCAATTGATTGGGGGAAGAGTTGCAGATCGTTTTGATTTACGCATGTCATATTTGCTGTTCTTCTCATGCGCACTACCGTTTCTTATATCATTACTTTTTTTTGAAGGGCCTGTCTTAATAATATTAATAGGTTTTTTTATACTCTTTGCATTGGGTATGCAGCCAATTGAGAACAGCCTTGTTGCAATTTTAACACCACCACAGTGGAGATCTTTAAGTTATAGCATCAAATTCACTATTATATTTGGCGCAGGTTCTGTAGGTGTTCACCTGGTCAGCTTTGTTAAGGCTAATTATGGTCTGGATTCAGTAATAATCTTACTCTCATCCTTACTGATGATGATAATTTTCATGATTAACATATTGCTCTATAAAAGCCGCGGTACTAGTATTAAACATAAACACTGATACAGGAAAATAAATAACAGACCCCTAGCTAAGATTGAGGTTGAGGAATCATATTTAATTCTCTTCTGTCTTCTCTTGTAAAAGATCAGCAAAGTGGTCATTGCTGGTAAGAAATTCATCATACAACCCTGCATAATTACAGGAGCCCCATAGGGTTGTCCCGCTTTTAATGGAAATTCATTAGCGGTGTTGTTCATTACTAAACATCTAACCTCTTTCCTGATAATAACCAATTTTCCATTTATCAATAATTGATTTCATTTTTTACTAGATCAACGATACCCAATGCTCCCCTAACACGATGTGTCCACTTCTATGCTTTCAAGATAGCAACTGCAAGCCAGCGTTCCTTCATTTCTCCCCCACGTCATTTTATACGATGGGTAAAGCCCTCAAGAGTACTATTAAGACTCTCAATCGGATTAGTCGAGTCAACTACTACCGCCTTAGAGTCTATTCCAGTAGGGAGTAATATTTGCCGATACTTTCATTAAGAGGCATAATATTACTGGAGGATATCGTTATGGGTTTAATATCAAAATCTGATGGATGGCATTTACCTGATT